>JANMDX010000429.1:0-34089 GCA_031376505.1 Acidobacteriota bacterium | reverse complement strand
TTGCGGGCGTCCTCGGCGAGGCGTCGGAACTGCTCTGCGGCTTCCCGGCTCGACTCTGCGTCGAACCGGTGCGACTCTGCCGCCATCCGCTGGTCTTCGCTCACGACGCGGCTGTGTTCGGCGCCCTGGCGCCCTTCCTCCGCGTTCCGCCAGGTGTCTTCGACCTGCGGACCGGGGTCTGGCGAGTGTTCTGGTGCCATGGCCGAAGGGTAGCCCTTGTGCTCCAGGACCGCTGTTCAGAACGAGACATCGCCGCCGCTGGACGGCGGCACGCGTTGACCTGGCGTCCTGGCACGGTTGGTGCCTTTGACACGGCCAGGGACCATCCAAATGAACCAGATGAGCACCGCGACCACCCAAAAAGAGCACGCCCCGACCCACGCATGGCCGCTGAGCCCGCGTCAGCCCAGTTCGCCGCGGCGATGGCCGCGCCAGGTGGCGCCCCCGAACACCACTCGGGTGGACGGGGCCACGAAGTGGGACACCGCCACTGCGCCCGGCCCCGCCTTTGACGTGCCCGCTTATCTGGCCTCGGCCGGCGCGGCCAAGACCATCACCGCCTACGCTCCGGGCGCCGCCATCTTCCGCCAGGGCGAGGTCGGCGCCCACGTGTTTTACATCCAGCGCGGTCTAGTCAAGCTCTCGGTCGTGTCCCCGACGGGCCGCGACGCCGTCGTGGCGCTGCTTGGCCCCGGCGAGTTCTTCGGCGAGGGCTGCCTGGCCGGACAGCCGCTGCGGATGGGCCGCGCCGAGGCGCTCGCCCCCAGCCAGATTCTCGCCATCGCCAAGGACGCGCTGCCGCCCCTGCTCGCGCGCCAGCCCGCCCTGGCCGCCCGCTTCCTGGCCCACATGCTCGGGCGCCACATCCGGATGGAAGAGGACCTGCTCGATCAGCTCTTCCACACCAGCGAGCAGCGCCTGGCGCGCACCCTCCTGCTGCTGGCTCGGGGCCCCGGCCCCGACCACACGCCGCGCCCCATGCCGAAACTATCCCAGGAGACGCTGGCCGACATGGTCGGCACCACCCGCTCCCGCGTGAACTTCTTCCTGAACAAGTTCAAGAAGCTCGGATTCATCGACTACCACGGCGACCGCCCCCTGACCGTCCATCGCTCGCTAGGCGCCGTGCTCCAGGACTAACCCGGCTATGCTGTACCCCGACTTGCCCACGATCGTGCCTTCCCGATCGACTCGGGGGATCACCAGCACCGCGGTCATCGCTCTGGTCGTGACCGCGCTGCTGGCGCTCAACGCGTGCGCCGGGGGCGACATCCCGCCATCCCCTCCGGCCACCGCCGCATCTCCGGTCTCGGCGCCCGCAACGGAGCGGGTGGTGGGCCCGCTGTCCGCAGCCGACGCTGAGGCGCTCGCGACGATGCATGACGGCCTGAAGGCCTACATCGAGCTGCACAGTACGCTCGAACGATCGCTGCCCCCTCTGCCAAAGGACGCGTCGCCAGAGCAGATCGACAAGAACCAGCGGGCGTTTGAATCACTCATCCGACACGCGCGAACGACGGCCCGACGCGGAGACATCTTCACGCCCGCGGCACGTCCGGTCATTGTCCGGCTGCTCGCGACCGTCTTCGGCGGACCCGAGGGCCGGCAGTTGAAGGCGTCGATCATGGACGAGAACCCGGTCAATCCGGTCGAGCTGAAGCTCGCCGTGAACAGTCGCTACCCCGACACAGTGCCCCTGACGACCATTCCGCCGCTGGTGCTCCAGACGCTGCCGAAGCTGACCGAGGACCTCGAGTACCGGTTCGTCGGGGACTGGTTGATTCTGCTGGACACCCACGCGCATGTCATCGCCGACTTCATCGACAACGCGCTGCCCAAGTACGCTGGATAGGATTGCCATGCGCCCGCCACCTTCGTCGCTCGTCCTGCTCGCGTTGCTCGTCGTCGTCGCCGGGGGTCTCGGCCTCGACCGAGGCGGCGGCGTCCGAGACATCGCGCTCGATGCCCAGCCTCCCGCAGCGCCACTGTCAGTCGCTCTTCCTAACCGGGATGGCTCGTTCAAGTTCGCCGTGCTCGGCGACTTCGGCACCGGCGACCGGCCGCAGTACCAGCTCGCCGGGCAGATGGCGGCCCTCCGCGGGCGGTTCAAGTTCGACACGGTCGTGACCGTGGGCGACAACCTCTATGGAGGAGAGCGCCCGCAGGACTTCAAAGTGAAGTTCGAGCTTCCCTACAAGCCACTCCTCGATGCCGGCGTGAAGTTCTACGCGTCGCTCGGCAATCACGACGCGCGTGAACAGCGTTATTACAAGCTGTTCAACATGGGCGGCGAGTTGTACTACACCTTGACTCCGAGCCCGGACATCCGCCTCTTCATACTCGAGACGACCTACCCCACGCCCGAGCAGTTCGTGTGGCTCGAGAAGGAGCTCAAGGGCTCGAACCACAAATGGAAGATCGCGTTCTTCCACCATGCCATGTACTCGTCCGGCGGCCGGCACGGCTCGGATCTCGGCCTTCGCAAAGTCCTCGAGCCGCTCTTCGTGAACTACAACGTGAGCGTCGTCCTCTCCGGACACGACCACGTCTACGAGCGCGTGAAGCCGCAAAAGGGGATTACGTACTTCGTCGTGGGATCCGGGGGAGAGCTGCGCGCGGGCAACCTCGACCGGGCCAGCGGGCTCACGGCCAAGGGATTCGATGCCGATCTGGCGTTCCTGGCGGCAGAGATCAGCGGCGACCAACTGCACTACAACGCCATCTCACGCACGGGCGAGACCGTCGACTCTGGCGTCTTGTCGCGCCGTACGCCCACGCCGTGACGAGCGCGGGTGATCGGGCGCCATCCGACCGTGAACCGAGGTGACCGCTGTGGATTACCGGCGTGTGGCGATTGCAGGTGTCGCGTTCCTGGCTAGTGCCTGCGCCTCAGGACGATTCGGCCCGCCGCCGCGCACCAGGGCCCCCGAGGGCACGCACACGCTGAGGAACCTGAACGTCAACGAGCGGTACGCCATCCTGCAACGTGCCAGGGTGTGGCAGCCGATCGACACACGTTCGCTCGACCTGGCGGCCGGGGCGCCATTGCCGCCTTCCGAGAGGGTCGGCGCCGACCTCACCTGCAGCTTCGTGTTTCCTGGGAAACCAGTGAGCGGAAACACGCCGAAGTTCCTGTGCGAGATTCAGCCCGACGACGTCGTGAAAGTGAAATACGGAGAGAAGAACGGCGAGGTCTACGCGGAGATTGCAGCGAGCCGCCTGTTCTGGGCGCTGGGCTTCAAGGCAGACCGCATGTACCCGGCCCGCGTCAGCTGTCAGGGCTGTCCCGCTGATCCGTTCGCTGCGAGCAAGTCGGATTGGCGTCTGGGGATGCCGGCACAGGTCGGCCGCTACGTGTTCGAGCCGGCCGCCGTCGAGCGCCCTGCCCCCGGCTCAGCCATTGAAGTGCCGGGCTTTGAGGGCTGGGCATGGCCGGAACTGGATGCAGTGAACCCGCGAGAAGGTGGAGCTCCCCGTGCGCACGTGGATGCGCTGAAGTTACTGGCGGTGTTCGTTCAGCACTCAGACACCAAGCCGGAGCAGCAGGATCTGGTGTGTGCGCCAGGACGCACGACGCGGGATCGAGCCGGCACCGAAGCGTGCGCGTCGCCGTGGCTCGTCGTGAAGGACCTTGGCACCACCTTCGGCAAGGCCACGGCGCTGAATACCAGCAGCATGAACCTGGCTGACTGGTCGGGCGCCCGCATCTGGCGGGACGACACGCTCTGCGTTGGCGAGCTCTCCAGGTCGCTGACCGGGAGCCTCGAGCATCCCCGGATCGGCGAAGCGGGCCGCGCGTTCCTCGCGGGCCGGTTGCGGCTGCTCAGCGACTCGCAGATCCGCGATCTGTTCACCGCGGCCATGGCTGAGCGCCGCGGCGGAAGTGTCGACGACTGGGTGCGCGTCTTCAAACGGAAGCGCGAGGAAATCGTCAACGCCCGTTGCGCAGCATGACACTCACTGCTCCTGCGACTCGCTCAAGATCTCGCCCACGCGTTCCCGAACCGCCTCCTTCACCGCCTTCTGGACGGTCTCCTTCACTTCCTTCGGGTTCAGGTTGGTATTGCCCTTCTTCGAGACCACGTCATCAACCGCTTCCTTCACGAGAGGGTCCAGCGGCGACAACTTCTTGACGGTCGCCTTCAGCTTCGCCTTGAGGCGTTGCGGCGTCACCTGCTTGGCGCGGCCGGTGTCCTTGGCTTTCCAATCCGCGTCGAAGACGTCGCACAAGCGCGCCACCACTTTCGACCCGCGAACAATCAGGCCAACCTCGCGCCGCGAGTTCAGCTCGGCCTTGCGCAGACTCTGGCTGCCGACGAACGCCTCGCGCCGGTCGCGAATGATGGTACGCGTGTGCAGCCGGAACCCCGAGAGTGCACGCACGTGGATCAGCGGGTGCTTGCCGGTCACACGGCCGATGACGCTGACGCTCACGCCCTTTTGTGCTCGTTCGCTCAGAGCGCGCAGCACCTCCGCGTCGGCGAGGCTGGGATCGTAGATGAGCAGCTCCGTCCTGGCCCGCTGGATGAGCGCGACGAGTTGCTTGCGGGCATTCACGGGGCTCACGACGAACTCGTCGCGGCCGGCCTTGTAGGTCGTGCGTTCGGTGTCCGCGCCGATGAGTTTCAACGCCTCCTGGACCAGCGCCTTCTTCTTCGTCACGAGGCCGAAGCCGCGGCTGTGGTCGATGTCGAGATGCGTGAAATTGAATGACAGCACGAACAGCTCCCGCCGGTCGATGACGAGCAGCTTGTCGTGATAGCGCGCCAGGTCGTCGGCGGTTCTCGACACGGTCACGCCCGCCTCGAGCAGGCGCATCTCGAGCTTGCGGAGGCCTTTCTCGCCGCCGTGGTTGGCATACGCAATCAGCGCTGACACCGACACGCCACGCTCTGACGCCGCCTTCAGCGCCGCTTCGATCTCGGCGCGATCGAACCTGAAGATGACGATGTCAACGGTCTTCTTGGCGCGCTTGATCGCCGCCAGCAGCGGCTTGACGCCGTCTTGAGGCTGAATGAGCAGTTTCACGACACGTCACCCCATGGAACACGCTACGCCGCTTGCCGAGATCCGGCTGTGCAATCTGGAACAGACCTCACACGGTCAACGCTCTACTCTCGCTACGGCGTACCCGGATGCGAGCCTCCTCGATCGTCCTTACCGTCGTCTCCGCACTGTTGTTGACGATGCCCGCGTCTGCCCAACCGGCGGCCACGGCCGTCATCTGGCACGACCGCGGCGACACCGCCGCCCTGGACCTCGCGAGGGGGTCGGGCGGCGCGGCCAACGAGCCCGGCGTCGAATTCTGGTTCATCAAGGAATCCGCGCATGGCTCGTCGCCAAAATTCGAGGTCGAAGACGAGCACGGCATCACCTGGAAGGTGAAGCTCGGCGAGGAAGCCCGGTCGGAAACGGCCGCCGCCCGCTTGATGTGGGCCGCGGGCTATCTCGTCGACGACGCCTACTACCGGCCCAGCATCCACGTGCATGGACTGACCGGGCTCGTCCGCGGGCAGGAGTTCGTGTCGGACGGCGACGCCGTCGCCGGCGCGCGCCTGGAGCGCGACGGCATGGCCGTGGACACGGTGACCTGGAGCTGGTACGCGAACCCGTTTGTGGGCACGCGCGAATTCAACGGCCTCCGCGTCATGATGGCGCTCGTCAACAACTGGGACTTGAAAGAGATCAACAACGGGGGAGCGGACGCCGTGGGCGGCGGGCAGTACGGCGTGACGGATCTCGGCGCTACGTTCGGGCGCACCGGCAATACCTTCACGCGCAGCAAAGGCGTTCCAAAGGACTACGCAGAAGCCAGGTTCATCGAGAAGGTCACACGCACGCATGTCGATTTCCGCATGCGCAGCCGGCCCTTCTTCCTGTCGATCTTCAACCTTCGCTACTACCGCTCACGAGCGCAGATGCAGAGCGTGGGCAGAGACGTGCCGATCGCCGACGCGCGATGGATCGGCGCCAGGCTTGGACAACTGTCGGCCGGACAGATCAGCGACTGCTTTCGCTCCAGCGGCTTCTCTCCCGCCGACGTCGAGTTGTACACGACGGTCGTGCAACAGCGAATCGCGGCTCTCAATGCGCTGGTGACGCCCACGGACGACACCACCACCGCCTCGATGCGCACTCCAGCGTCACGGGTCTCGGACATCACGCGCTGTGTGGGCTCGACCTGCCGGCAGGCCCCCGTCCGTGAGCGGACGGCGGGATTCCCCTTGGGGACTCGGTACGTGGAGGCCGTGGCGGGCGGCTTCGAACAGGGCGCCGGACTCGGCGGGGGCGTGCGGCTGACGACGGCCACTGCGTGGCCCGCCGTCCAACTGCGGGCCACGGTGTTGACCTCGGTGCATTTCTACCGGCGCGTCGACCTCGAGGCGCTGCTGCCGAGTATCGGCAGCGACCGGAACCATGCCGACCTCTGGTTCACCTACCTGCAGCGGGACACGGATGTCCACGACATCGGGACACCGGCATCAGTCGATCTCAAGACGCAGTTTGCGCTCACGCAGCGCAGCTATCAGGCCTCCTTCTCGCGCGACTTCGCCGATCACCTCCAGGGCGGCATCTACGCGCAGCGCATGCGGGCCCGCGCGTCACCAGCGAGCAGTTCGGGGACGCCCATCGACGAGGTCTTCTCTGGCAGTGCTGCCGAGACGCCTTCGCGGTGGCTGCCGGGCCTTATGGCCGACACGCGCATCGTCCGCTACGGCGCCTTCGTCACCTACGATACCCGTGACGATGGACTCGGCCTGTCGCAGGGCCTCAACGCGTACGGGCGGGTGGCGTCGGCGAGCAGCGGGGGCGCATCCATCGGGGTCCCCGGCTACGGCTGGCTCGAAGGCGACCTCGATCTTCGGGCGCACGTGCCGCTCGGCGGCCACAAGACCTCCCTCCTACTCCGTTCTCGTGCGCAGCTGAAGGCGCCGCGCGGTGGGCGACAGATCCCGTTCTACGACCTCTCGGTGCTCGGCGGCCGCGGGAATGGCCGCGGCTACCATTCGTATCGCTATCGCGGCAACAACGCGGTGCTGTTCTCGACCGAGCTGCAGCGGACCGTGCGGGCGCTCACCGACATTCGAGGGGTCGACGTGTTCGGCTTTGCCGACACCGGGCAGGTGTGGGGCGACGCCCGCGCCTCACTCGACCAGGCCCTCGGCGCAGCCTCGGCGCTGGGCCACGGTCCATGGCACTCGGGCGTCGGCGCCGGCCTGCAGTACCGTCACTCGCGGCACCTCGCCGCGCGCCTCGAGTTCGCCCGCGGCCGTGACGGCACCGTGACCTACGTCTCCATGACGCGTGGCTTCTGAGATGAGTGCCGGCGGCGGACGAGGCTACCCGGGACGGCTCTTCGTCGTCGAAGGCATCGACGGCTCTGGAAAGAGCACGCAATTGGCGCTGCTCAAACAGTGGCTCGAGTCCGAGGGCTACGGAACCTTCTTCAGCGAGTGGAACTCGTCGCCGCTCGTGCGGGACGTGACGCGCCGGGGCAAGCGAAAGCGGATGTTGACGCCGACGACGTTCAGTCTGATCCATGCCACCGACTTCGCCGACCGGACCACCCGGCACATCATTCCGCCGCTCAAGGCCGGCGCGCTGGTGCTGGCCGATCGCTACGTCTACACCGCGTTCGCCCGCGACGTGGCCCGGGGCCTCAGCCCCGCCTGGGTGCGCAACCTCTACCAGTTCGCGGCCAATCCGACGCTGGCGTTCTACTTCCGCATCTCGGTGAAGGACGCCATGGCCCGCATCATCGGCAGCCGCGACGCCATCAGCTACTACGAAGCCGGGATGGACCGGCACCTCAGCACCGACATCGAACAGAGCTTCCGCATGTTCCAGCAGGCGGTCATCGACGAGTACGACCGCATGGTCGCCGAATTCGGTCTGGTGGTCATCGATGCCACCAGGCCGATCGAAGAGCAGCAGTTACTCATGCGGGAGATCGTGACACAGACGCTGACGGGCGTCAGGAAGACCAGGATTCGCAAATGGGTCGATCTGAGTTCTACGGCCACGGGCTCCCTGGCGTCGATGTCGGCGCCCTCAAAGGAACGCTCGTCGTGGTCGAGGGCGCCGACGGCGTCGGCCGTTCCACGCACGTCGCGCTGATCAAGGACTGGCTCGAGAGCCACGGTCGAGCGGTGCTCGAGACCGGTATCTCGCGCTCGGCGCTGGCCGGCAAGGGGCTGAGGGCGGCCAAGGACGGCCACACCCTGGGCGGCCTCACCATGAACCTGTTCTACGCCACCGACTTCGCGGACGAACTGGAACACCGGATCATCCCGGCCCTGCGTGCCGGCTTCGTGGTGCTGACCGACCGCTACATCTACTCGCTCATGGCCCGGGCCGCCGTGCGCGGGGCCGACGCCCAGTGGGTGAAGGGCCTCTACGAGTTCGCCCTGAAACCCCAGACCGTGCTCTATCTGCGGACGACCGTGGACACGCTGATGACGCGGGTCGTCCAGACCGCGGGCTTCAATTACTGGGAGTCCGGTATGGACCTGCACCTGGGCGATGACATGTTCGACAGCTTCATCGAGTACCAGAAACGGCTGCGCGTGGAGTTCGACGCGATGGCCGATGAATACGGGTTCCACGTCGTGGACGCGTCGGCCAGCATCGACGACGTCTTCAGCCAGATCAGAGGGGTGCTCGACCCGCTGTTGACGCCATGCCGCGTTCGGCGACTATCGAGCACGCCGCCCAACGCGCAGCAGCCAGGCCGCTCCAAACGCAAGACCGCAGCCCGCCACGGTGAGCAGGGCGCCCATCTTCAGCTCGAGCAGGAGCGGGCCCAGCGGCATCACGGCGGTGGCGAAGAACAAAGCAAATACAAATCCAATGGAGGCCGTGCAGCCCACCACCACCAGCTCCCGCCAACCGACGCGTTGCGGTAGGTGCAGCCCCAAGATCCGTCCCGCGCCGGTAGCCGCCACGATGCCGATCGGTCGGACGGCGGCCGCGACGGCCACGGCCCACATGCCGGATTCGAGGCCATGGATCGGGACGCCGGCATTGACCAGGCCGAACAGCAAGAGCACACCCTGCACCGGAACTCGCCACCCGCGCTCGAAGCGCGTCAGCGGGTCATTGGCCTGGGGCGCCGGGTCCACGAACAGACCGGCATCACGCGGCGCCCTGGGAAGAAAGGGGATGATTGGCACCAGCGCGAACGCCGGAGGCACCCCGGACACGAAGAGCGCCCACCACGACAGCATGCCCGGACCGAGCAGATAGGCCCAGAACGACCGCACGCCGCGCTGACGGATGACGGCGGCCAGCCCGAGCGCCACGGCCATGAGCGCCACGCCCTGCGCCAGGTGTGCGCCGTCGGCGGGCTGTAGGACGGCGAGGCACAGCAGGCCGATGACATCGGTGGTGAGCGCCAGCAGCAGCAGGAAGGGAATCGCGGGATGGCGGCCGAAGATCAGGCGGCCGACGACGAAACAGGCTGGGATGTCGATGGCCAGGGCCACCGCCCACCCCTGCAGAAGCATCGGTTCGCCGATCCATCCGACGAACGTGACATAGCCCGCAATGGCCGCGGCGCCACCGCCAACGGCGGCCAGTACCGGCATGGTGGCCCGGCGCCACGAGTGGAGAGTGCCGCCAGGTGCCGTGGCCTCGAAGACCTCCTTGGCGATGAGCGCAAAGAAGAACACGATGCCGACGGCGTTCACTGGAAATGCGAGCGCTTGCGCCACGCGAAAATAGCTCTCCGGAAGCGTGTTGGACCACACCAGCGCCGCGACGCAGCCGATCGGAAGCGCGATCATGTGGTCGAGGCCGAACTCGACGCCGCGACGGGCCATGTGACGCCGGCGGCGTACCGGGGACGAAGCGGTATGGGAACGAGTCATGGCTGTACGGGGGCCGAAGGGCTGGCCGACGGCCGGACCTGGCGACGGATTGTCCCGGAATCGACGGTCTGTCCCGAGCGGGAGACCGCTTGGAACGACAACTGGTCTCCGTCGATTTCGACCAGCATGAAGCTCAGATCCTGATCGAACGCCACGGCGGTCGTGGCCGAGCGCCGGGTGTCGCCTTTGCGAAGCTGTCCGCTGGCACCTTCCACGAAGTAGTGGATCCCCTTCTGCGGCACGAGGCGTTCGTAGATGTGATCGTGGCCGGAGAAGACCACGTTGACGCCGTTGGCCACGAATAGCGGCTCGAGCGCCACTCTCACGTCGACAGACGCCCCATGGGTGCCGCCATTCGAATACAGGGGATGGTGAAAGAAGCAGACCTTCCAGTCCTCGCGCGCGTTCTTCATGGCGTCCTCGATCCAGGCCAGCTGCTTCGCATCGACTTTGTTGGAATCGAGCGCGAAGAATCGCACGTTCTTCGTCGCGAACGAGTAGTAGAACCTGCCGCCCATGTTGAAGAGCGGATAGAGGCGGTGGTCCGGGCTGTCGTGGTTGCCGAGCGAGGCGTAGAACCGAACGCCAGCATCGAGCAGCGTCTTGTACGGCTTCGCGAATTTGCTGACGAGATCCTGCGGTGCCTGGCCGCCGTAGATGTTGTCGCCGAGCATGAGCACCCGGTCGAAACCAAACGTGGCGTGGCGCTTGGCCATTTCGTTGGCGAGCTGATACTGCGGCAGCTCACCCGTGCCCGAATCGCCAATCACGGCGAACTTCACCGACTCCGGCGCCGCCGGCAGCGTGGCCTGCTGTGCCCCCGCGCTCCACACCGCCACTACGACGAGGAGCCACGTGGCGACGAAACGGCGTGACCGTGGCATCAGGCGGCCGGCTCCGCGGCGGTGATCTTGGCGCCCTCGGGCACCTGGATCCGCTGCATCTCCGCGTACACACCATTTTTGGCCATCAGGGCGTCGTGGGTGCCCTGTTCGGCCAGCGCGGCGTCCTTGATTACGAAGATCACGTCGGCGTGGCGGATGGTGCTGAGATGGTGGGCGATGACCACCGATGTTCGTCCCTTCATCAGCGTATCCAGGGCGCCGATGACGGCTTGCTCGGAGGCCGCGTCGAGGCCCGCCGTGGGTTCGTCGAGAATCAGGATCGGAGTATCGCGAATGACCGCCCGGGCGATGGCGATGCGCTGGCGCTGGCCGCCCGAGAGCGACACGCCGCGCTCGCCCACCATCGTGCCGTAGCCCTCGGGCATGGCTTCGATGAACTCGTGGGCATCGGCCAGCTCCGCGGCGCGCCTGATGTCCTTGGGCGAGGCCGTGGGCCGGCCGTAGGCGATGTTCTCCGAAATCGTCGCGCGGAACAGCTGCGTGTCTTGCAGGACGAAACTGATCTGATCGCGCAGGGACTTCTGCTGGTACTGGCGAATGTCGGTGCCATCGATACTGACACTCCCCGACACCGGGTCGTAGAAGCGCGGCACGAGACTCACGAGCGTCGTCTTGCCGGTGCCCGAGGGGCCGACGATGGCGGCGACCTGTCCGGCTTCGATCGTGAAGCTGACGTCCTTGAGCACGTCGTTGCCCTCGCCGTAGCTGAAGCTGACGTGGTTGAACGC
Organism: Acidobacteriota bacterium; assembly: GCA_031376505.1. GTDB lineage: Bacteria > Acidobacteriota > Vicinamibacteria > Vicinamibacterales > UBA2999 > CADEFD01. The sequence continues at coordinate 22,587 of JANMDX010000429.1, read as the reverse complement.
AATCTGCCCCTTGAGCTTCGGCGCCTTCCGTGCACCCGGCTGGTCTCGCACCTGGCTTTCGATGTCGAGGACCTCCTTGATCCGCTCGTAGCCGACCATGGCCTTCGACACGGTGTCGGTCATCTTCGACAGGTCACGCATGGGCTTGTACATCTTGCCGAGATACAGCAGGAAGACGACCAGCACGCCGGCGCTGAGCTGCCCGGCCAGCGCCAGCCGGGCACCGTACCACAGCACGAGACAGGTGCCGATGGCGACGATCACCTCCACCACGGGCGACAGCCTGGCCTTGAGGTTTCGGGCCTCCAGGCCCGCATCGACGTTGGCAAGGCTCTCGGAGTCGAAGCGCTGCTGTTCGTAGTCTTCCCTGGCAAAGGCCTTGACTACGCGGATGGACGTGAGCACTTCTTCGACGATCGAGAGCAGCATGCCCTCTTCTTTGCGAACCGCACGCGAGGCGCTCTTGATGCGCCGCGTGTAGTAGTAGACGACGAAGAACAGCACCGGCGTGACGGAGAGGGCGATGAGGGTGAAGTGCCAGTTCAGGTAGAACATGACCGCGATCATGCCAATCAGCGTCATCACGTCGACGACGATGCCCAGCAGCGCCGAGTCGATGAACCCCTGAATCGCGCCGATGTCGCTTGTGACCCGCGTGATGAGATCGCCGGTCCGCGCTTTGTCGTGTTCCGCCAGGGACAATCGCTGGATGTGCTCGTAGAGCGTTCTGCGCAGATCGTGCGCCACCCATTGGCTGACCGACGTGGTCAGGTACTTCTCGAAGTAGGCGCTGACAGCCCCGACGATCGCGATGACGGCGACGGCGGCCACGGCGAAGTTCACGGTGGCACTCGTGTCTGAGCCGAACATCCACGTCACGGGCCCGCTGAGTACCGTGGGAAGCTTCTTCGACTGCAGGACGTTGTCGACGACGACCTTGATGGGCCAGGGCTCGAGAATGACCGCGACCGTTTCGCCCAAGACGGCGACGAGCGCGAGGCTGAGCGCCTTCCAGTGAGGCCGGATGAGGTCGATGATCCTCAGCTGCCGCGAAGACGTCGGAGCCGGCGGGTGAGCAACGTGACCGGCCATTGTTATCACACCTACGTCCAGGGCACCGGAGTAACCGGCATTGCGTTGCACGGCCCCGGAAACAGTGTGGCAGGAGACGCCTCGGCGGTGATGTGCTGTTCTGCACAGGCCGAGGCGACCCCGTCAGCCTTGTGCACAAGCGAACAGACCCGCCGGGGCGGGTCGGCGTAGAAACAACAGCACATGGGGGCGTGCGACCGACGGGGCGGAATTACGAACGCCGAGCTGGTGGGAAGGGCTCTTGTCCGTCGGGCGGTGGTGCTCCTGATGGCTTCGCTCTGCTCTCTGGCATCCGCCGATGCGCAGACCAGTGGCAGCCAGCGTCCGCGAATTGGCCTGGCCCTGGGCGGAGGAGGCGGGCGGGGCCTGGCGCACATCGGCGTGCTCGAGTGGTTCGAAGCCAATCACATCCCGATCGACCTGATTGCCGGCACCAGTATCGGGGGTCTCGTCGCGGGTGGTTGGGCGGCGGGAATGTCACCCGCGGAGCTTCGCGCACTGATGCGCGAGGCTGACTGGGACACCATGTTCCTGACCGACTCTCCGTACCAGTACAAGACCTTCAGGCGCAAGGAAGACGCGCGGGCGTTCCCGTCGCAGCTGCGCTTCGGCCTCAAGGGGGGCTTCCACCTGCCCACGGGCGTCAACCCCGGTCAGCGCGTGCTGTGGATGCTGAACCGCATGACGTTGCCGTACGGCCCACTCAGGTCTTTCGACGATCTGCCCACGCCCTTCCGCTGCGTCGCCACCGATCTCATCAAGTCCGAGGTCGTGGTGCTCGACCGCGGATCACTGTCGACCGCTCTGCGGGCCACCATGGCCACCCCGGGCCTGTTCTCGCCGGTTGCGCTCGATGGGCGCCTGCTCGTGGACGGCGGGACGCTCGACAACATTCCAGCCGACGTGGTGCGCGCGATGGGCGCCGACGTGGTGATCGCCGTGGACGTGTCTGCTGACTACGACGGGCAGGCGGGCGCGCGCGGCCTGACCATGTTCGAGGTCCTCGGGCGGACGATCGACACGATGATGTTGGCGGGCACCCGCGTCTCGTTGAAGACCGCCGACCTGGTCCTCGACCCCGACCTGACGACGCTGTCGGCCAGCGATTGGCGGCGAAGCGACGAGTTTGCCGACCGTGGGCTCGACGCGGCCGCCGCCCAGGCCGACGCGCTTGGGCGATTCCGGCTCGACGACGATGCCTGGGCGTCATTTGTCGCCGGGCGTGCGGCTCGAACTCCGACCCGCGCGCCGAACATCGACTTCATCGAAGTGCGTGACGTGAATGAGGACGATGCCGAGATCATTCGCGAGGCCCTCGACGTGCCGCTCGGCAAGCCGCTCGAGGTCGAGGCTCTGGAACTGGCGCTGGCGAATCTGACCGGCAATGGCCGCTACGACACCGTCGGCTACCAGGTCGAGCCGCGAGGCCACCAGCGAGCCCTGGTCCTCGAGGTGGTGCCCAAGTCGTACGCGCCGCCGTTCCTCAATTTCGCCTTCGATCTGCAGAGCCGTAACTCGACGAACTTCTCGGCGAACGGCCGCATGCGGGCCGTATTCCTCGACGTGCTGAACGCCGGGTCGGAGGTGCGCGCCGATCTCACCCTTGGCTCGACGCAGCTGGCCGCAGGTGAACTGTTCCTGCCACTCGGACGCTCGCGCCGGTTCGGCCTGCTCGGGAGCGCCCGCATGTTCGTGGCACCGCGCGTGTCGTCCTCGCGCACACAGGTCAACGACTTCCTCGACGGCCAGCTCGTGGCCGAGTACGTCATGAAGCGAACCGGCGCGGGCCTGGACCTGGGCTTCACGTCGGGACGACGATCGGAAGTCCGCGTCGGCTACGACATCGCGAGTGTCCGGGCTCACCTACGCGTCGGCCCGCCGCTGCCGCCCGCGTACCACGGCTCCGAGCGCTTCGTGTCGCTCCGCTACACGTTCGATGGCTCGAACAGCCCGCTGGTGCCATGGAGCGGGACCCTGGCGCATGCGGCTCTGAAGCGCTACTTCTCGAGCGGCGCGCCCGAGCCCGTTTCGATCGCCGGCGGGCCTGTCCCTGCCGACCGTCGGTTCTGGCAGGGCGAAGCAACCGCCACGCGCTTCTTTCACGTCAGGGTCGCCGACCGTGTCTTTGTCACCGCCGCGGCGGGATCGTCGTTCGGCAAGGTGCCGGTGGTCGATACCTTCAGGCTCGGCGGACCGTTCAGGCTCGGGTCGAAGAACCTCGACGAAGTGTCGGGTCCGAGCTATGCCTTGGGGGTCGTCGGCTACCTGCGCCAGGTCGGGCGCCTACCCAGCGTTCTCGGCAGCAGCGTGCTGGCCGGCGCCTGGGTGGAGTCGGGCTCCGCCTTCACGACGCTCACCGCCGCACGGGTGCATGCGAACCTCTCGACTGGCGTCGTCGCCGAGACGCTGCTCGGCCCGGCGTATGGCGCCGTTTCAGTCGGCATCGACGGCGGCCTCAAGTTCTACATCGCGCTGGCTCCCCTCTTTCGATGAACTAGGCGGTGGCACGGTTGGAGCCCTTGACACGGCCAGGGACAGCACGCCCCGCCCGATGCAAGTTGGCGCAGGGGGTGCAAATGAGCCGCAACCGCAAGCCGCTGCCGCCGCAATACGGTCATGCCGCGCTGCGGCGTCAGCCCACCCTCAACCGAGCCGTCCGCGGGCGACGACCGGTCTGTTCGTTGCAGCACGCACCGCCTGTGATGTGTGGTTGGCTTCTACAGCGGCGCCGCCCAGTCCATCAGGGCCTTGCCGCCGGCGGCGGCGGCTGTGCTCACGCAGGTGCCCCAGGTCATGTCCATCAGCGACAAGCCGACGGGCCACTGCTTGAGGGTCGCGAGGTTCGTAAGGTCATAAGTGGCGTAAGCAAAGAAGCCGAAAAGCGCCGCCATGGCCACCCCCAGCCTGGGGCGGGCCCGGCGGGCAGCACCGCAAACACCACCAGCCCGACCCCGAACAGCGCGTAGAACAGCACTGCCACCGGCACATTGGGGCGACGTAAAGGCACGTGGTAGGCGGCCACTCATGTTGGGAAATGGATTGCTTGATTGCGGCGTCGTCGCAGGCAAGGCATCGCGCGACGGGCGGCTGCGAGCGAGGGCCCGCAACCGCCGCCACAAGAAGCGCTACTGCTGTACGGTCGAGGTGCAGGTGGCGCTGATCATCGTCACCGACATCGCGGTCAGCGTCGCCCGCTGCTGGTGGCCGGGCATGCTGGTCGCCATGCCAGGGGCCGGTGCGGGGTCGCCCGGACGCGTCATCGGCTTTTCAGCTGGCGTGCCCGTCGGCCTCTCAGGTGGCGCCATGCTGCCACGCGCCATGCCGTGGTCGACAGAGCCGACAAGGCGGACCTGATGGTTGACGTGCGCGTTCAGATTCACGCCTGATCCCGCCACCACGATGTACTGCGACGCGTGCGGTTGTGCGGGCGGCGGCGTGCCGGCCGTAGGAGTCGCCGACTGAGGCGGCCCCTCGGTGGCCTTGTCGTAGAACACGTTGCTAAGCACGTAGCGTGTGGCGGCCATCGGCGTGGCCCCGGGCTTGGCCATCGGATCGGCGGGCGACGTGCCCATCGTGCTGTCCCACGGCTTCAGGCAGCCCGTCACCGTGATGGGACTCTGGTCGGCGGCATTGGTCGAGGGCTGCGTCGGCGCAGGCGGCTGGGGTCGAGTCGCTGGGCGCTGGGCCGGCGTCTGTGCCGACAGGGTCATCGTGCTTACGAGCGCTACTGCGCCGCAGGCTCCGAAGAATGCGTACTTCATCACGGTCACCTCCTCTACCAGGCGTCGCCCTACGCGGTCCTGGGGCACCGGCTGCAGTGCAGGATGCGCGCCAGTCGTGACGCGCGCTTCGCGCAAGCTGGGCGCACCAGCCCCGCGTGCCCTATGGACGTCAGCTGTCCATTTGTGGGGGTCTGGCTAGCCACATTGGGTCGTCGCGAGGCGACGCGTTCTTCCGTGTGACGGCGCAGACGCGCGCCACAGGGCGTTCAGTGGCACGCGTCTTGTAGCGGTGCCGCGCGGAGTAGCCCGCATGAGTCGATCCGGTCAGTTGTTCGGTCTTGCCGCGGTAGCGATCGCGTCGTGTGCCTGCGCCCGATGGCTCCGCGCCGTGCCCGCGCAGAGCTGGCGTGGGCGCGTCGTGGTCATCACCGGGGGTGCCCGTGGCCTTGGCTTCGCCCTGGCCCGTACCTTCGCGGCCCACGGCGCCCTTGTGTGGCTGGTCTCGCGGCACGGCGACCAGCTCGACCGCGCGGTCGAACGGCTGCGCGCCACCGGTGCCAGCGCCTACGCGCACGTGGCGGACGTCACTGATCCCGTCGCGGTCGATGGAATGGTGGAGGCCGTTGTGGCCCGCCACCGGCGTATCGATGTCGTCGTCAACAACGCTGGCGTGATTACCGCGATGCCCTTTGCCAACGCCGAACTCGCTGATTTCCGCGAGTCAATGGACACGCACTTCTGGGGTCCGCTCCACGTCGTTCGTGCGACGCTGCCGTGGTTGACGCGTCGTGGCGGCCACATCATTAACGTGTCATCCATCGGCGGCCGAGTGGGCGTGCCGCACCTGGCGCCCTACTGCGCCGGCAAGTTCGCTCTCACCGGGCTGTCAGAAGTACTGCGCGCGGAGCTGGCGCACCAGGACGTCTGGGTGACACTGGCCACTCCGGGCCTGATGCGCACCGGCTCGGTCGGTCGCGTCAAGGTCCGCGGCAACCACGTCGCCGAAGCCCGCTGGTTCGCGGCTCTGTCGGCTACCTCGCTCACCTCGCAGGATGCGGCCGCGGCGGCGCGGCAGATTATCCGCGCGGCGGGCCGTCGACAGGCGGTGACCACGCCTGGGTGGCAGGCGCGCGTTCAACACGCGGCCAACGCCGTCGCGCCGGAGCTGACGGCGGCGGTGCTGAGCGCGGTCACTGCACATGTGCTGCCTGCCGCCGCATCGCGCCCGACCTCGTCGCGGGCCATCGGCGATCTCGACCTGGGCTGGGCCGCCCGCTTTCTGTCGGCCAAGACGGCCGCCGAATACAACCAACCCGACACCATTCTCGTCGGGTGACCACGCCCGGGTAAACGGTCGACCGGACGCGCCGCCGCGACAAGCGGCTGAGCAACGAGTGGGCGAGTTGGCGGAAGGAGCGCAGTTACTCTGGGACGTCTGCCTCCAACGCGGAACGTCGAGTCGGGTGAGGTGCGACCGACAGACGGCGACGCAGGCCACCGCGAGGTGCCCCGATTGGCCGTTCGCCTACCGAGGTTGGGCAAGCCGGTGCCGCCGTGTTGCACGACGGAGGCTGGTTGACCACGCCCGGTCTGGCATCGTTCTTGGAGAGAATCGCGCTGGCGGATGTAGTGCGCGCAACTTGATCATCGCCCTCAGTGCGAGTGGAATGGTGTGCCGGAGCGGTCCGGATGTCGCTACGCGAATGGCGCCCTGCAGCGGGGCAAAAGGAGAGTCGATGCGGACAGGTGCTCGGATACTGATCGGCGTGTTGGCGTACGGCTGGACGTCAACGGCCGCCCTCACCGCACAGGAGATGCCGGCGGACTACCAACAGGTCCTCTCGACCTTGGGGAAGCAGGGCGACTTCAAAGACCACGTGCTCAAAGTGAACATTCCACGCAACGACGTGAAGGTCACTGTGGCCGGCATCAGCACGCCGACGCCCCTCGGGTTCGGCGGATGGGTCGCGATGACAAAAGGGGAGGGCGGCATGGACGTCCTCATGGGGGACCTCGTACTGACGCAGGGCGAAGTGAATCCGGTGATGTCCGCACTGCTGAGCGCGGGGTTAGACGTCACAGCGCTCCACAACCATTTCTTCTGGGACGAGCCGCGCATGTTCTACATGCATGTGCACGGGATGGGCCAGGCCAACGCTCTGGCCATCCAACTGAAGCCTGCGCTCGCGCTGATCGGGGGGTCCTCAGCAGTCACGACGCTCGCACCCGCGGGTATTCCGCAGCCAGCGGTGGGCACGCCACCCCTCGATACCGCCGCGTTGGCACGAGTGGCGGGGCATCCCGGGGAACAGTCTGGTGTCGTCTACAAGATCACGGTGGGTCGCGACGATTTGCGCGTCACCGAGATGGGTGCGGTCATCAACGCCCGCATGGGCCTGAATTCGTGGGCGGCGTTCATGGGCACCGACGCGAAGGCCGCGGTCGCTGGCGACGTGGCCATGCTCGCGAGCGAGGTGACGCCGGTCTTGAAGGCGCTCAGGGCGCATGGCCTCGACGTCGTCGCGCTGCATCATCACATGACGGATACGCAGCCCACCGTCTTCTTCGTGCACTACTGGGGCACGGGCACAACCGACGCGCTCGTCGCCGGCTTCAAGGCTGCGCTCGGCCAACTGGGGAAGGGCACCGCGAAGGCCAAGCAGTGAGGACTGCTACCTTGGCGTAGCGGAGCGCTACTTCGGCCGCGGCGATACCGCGCCGTCGCCGGCCGGACGCCAGCCCGCCCGCAGGCGGCGCACGCACTCGCCGAGAGTGCGGGCGGCGATTCGCACCTCCTCGACCAACGCCTCATCGGCATCAAGAGCGCGATGGCTCGTGGCGTACGGCTCGTAGTAACCGATGTAGCGATCCAGGCTGGATTGGCTGCCGGCCGGCACGAGCTGCATATCGCAAAGCCAGTCGTGGAGTCCGCGGCGCAGGCCCTCGACCCCGGCCGTGTCACCGTGCACCACCACCGAAAAGCCGCGGCCCGCCAAGTGGCGGGGATACGACCACCCGTTCAGTTCAAGGGCCTTGGCTTCGGCCGGACGCTTGCCGTGTGTCGTCGTCGGGTCGGGATTGCCGCCGTCGGCGCACACGAGTCGGTCCATCATCAACTTGAGCACGCTCGGCGCCTGGTACCAGTGCACCGGCGTCACGATCATGACGCCGTGCGCCGCCACCCAGCGCGGGTAGATCTCGGCCATCCAGTCGCCGGTTTGTCCAAGAGCATGGTTGGGATAGCACGAACACGGCCAGTGGCACAGTGGCATCGCCGTCGACACGCAGCCCTTACACGGATAGATGACACGTCCGTACTCGGCAGTAAGTGCGCTCAGGTCGAGCACATCCACGGTGACGCCGGCCGCTACCAACGCGTCGCGGGCCACCGTCGTGAGCCGAAAGGTCTTCGACATCTCGCCGGGACAGGTCTGGTCGGTGCGCGGCGACGCGCATACGAGCAGCGCCGTGGGCGGGCCATCCACCTGGTCGTGACGGGCCTGCGCGTCGACGATGGCTTGCCGTGCGTCGAGCCACTCGTCGGGCAGGGGGAACGCCGGATCGGCGAAGCCCTGGCCGGCGGGGCGTGAGCGGGGACTCCTGCGGTACTCCTGATAGCCCTCCCAGGCCACCTCCTCGAGCCGCGCGCGCTCGGCCTCGGCGGCCTCAAACGCCGGGTCGGCGAAGTGTGCGGTAAAGCGCGCGTGGAACGTCTCGCGGTCGATGGCGGTACTGCCCTGGCCGGTACGAACGTCGTCAGAATCGCGCGCGAAGAAGTTGGTGGCCACGGCCGTGGACGCTGCATAACCTGCGCCACGTGGCCGGCCTCCTATGGGGAACGCGCTCAACCAGCGGGACGCGCCACGCGGGAGAGAGCAATGACACCGATGAGGCACCGCCGACGCGGCCGTTGACACGATGGACCTGAAGTTGGCGCTCGGGCCGACTCTCGGGTGAGTGCCAGCAACATCAACGTCGATACCGATCACATCACCAAGACAGTCACGCTCAAGGGTCGCGTGCCGAACGCAGATCTGCAGATCAGAAGGCGCTGGCCGAGGACATCGCGAAGACGAAGGCTACCGGCTACTCCGTCAACAACATGCTCACCGGTGCAATCGTTCCGCAACGAAGCCTCGTCTGGAAGGCCTCGGAATCAGGATCGGTACGTCCGCACGACGTGCGACGGCCGCATCATGTGCGGCGGCGAAGACGAGCCGTTCAGCGACGCGCCGGCCCGAGATGCTCGACCGCTTCTCCCCCTTCCTTGCGCTTCACCTCTGCGTCTTCGTTCTTGGCAGCCGCCATCCCCTCTGGCTCGAGAGCCTCGGCTCCGAGATTCAGCTGCACGAACACGCCCCACGCCGCAAGTAGCAGGGCCGCCGCGATGGCGATCGAAGCGGCGTAGGGGAGGTGCTCCGGCGCCTCGTGGGCGAACTGGAACACCGCGATCAGCGACTCCACCGCCAGGGCCACCACCACGACCACGACGAATCGCGACAGGAAACGCCGGGCCCGGGTCGGACCGCTGACGTGGGTACTGCGGAGTACCTCTTCTTCGAGGACAGTTTGGCCGAGTTCAAGAGCCGCCACCGCGATTGTCAGGTAGCCCATACTTCTGAGCACCGTGTCGAACCGCGATGTCAGCGCCACCCCGGCCACGCGCAGCCCGACCCACGCCTCCACTACTACCAGGCCCACGAGATAGATGCCTCCGGCGAGGAACAGGAAGACGATAGCGGCATAGGTGGCGACAAACAGCACCCGAATGGCCCGCGTCACGACCTCAGGCCCCGTAACCGCGGCCGACCGCGCCGGTCGCTTGAGAACAGCAGTGGCGTCATCGTCGCAACCTGCTGCAAGAGACGTTCCTACCATGCGATGGCACGTGGCTTGAATCACAGGCTGCTAGTCATGCTTCGGATCGACAAGAGCACCTTAGCTGTGGCGACAGGTGCCGAGAAAAGGCAAGCCGTTGCCCATAGGCGTGGCCAGTTTCTGAGGAGGAGTGCCGTGACCGCAACGCTCCTTGCCGTTCAGGCAGAGCGGCTCAACCTGTCGGGCGTTGCGCTTCGTCTGTCATTCCACCTTGGGCCTGAATAGCGACTCGCGGCGAGGAGCCGGCGGCGCTCATCGACCTCAACGTACGATTCCCCACTCACCCGGTTCAAAGGAGACACACAATGAAGACCCTCGCTGACGCGTTCCATCGCACGCTGCAAGACGTCTACTTCGCTGAGCATTCGCTGATCACAGCGCTGCCCAAGGTGATCAAGGCCGTATCGCAGCCTGGCTTGAAGCGGGCACTGCAGACGCACCTGGCCGAAACGAAACAGCACGTCACCACCCTGGAGCGGGTCTTCGCGTCGGTGGGCCAGAAGGCCACCGGCGAGAAGTGCGATGCCATCGAGGGTCTGATCAAGGAGTGCGACGGCGTCGTCGCCGAGGCCACTGGTACGGCGGCGCGGCATGCGGCCATCCTCGGCTGCTGCCAGGCCATCGAGCACTACGAGATCGCGCGCTATGGCACGTTGCGCGAATGGGCCAAGACGCTCGGCAACAGCGAAGCGCACGAGCTGCTTGGGCAGATTCTTGATCAGGAGAAGGCTGCCAACCACACGTTGACGCACCTGGCTGTCACAGCCGTGAACGCGGCGTAGCGATCGGCTCGGGGTCGCCGATCGGCGCGTCTTCACTCCTGCCCCGCCTTGCGCCCGGCGACCCGCCGTCGCCGGCCTCCGCACGGCGACGCCAGAGGGGTCGGCCACGGCCGATCTCGGGATACGCGCTACCCACAATCAGTAACGCATGTTCGTACGAGGACGAATATCCGCCCTCCAGCCAGGCACGGCACTTGCTCTGTGTAAGTGCAGCGGCCGATCGACCGGCCGCGTCCGGATGGCCAACAGGAGGAGACATGAGACGCATCACGACGACGGCGCGCATTGCAGGGGCGATCACCGTGGTCGCACTGTCGGTCGCGTGCAGCGACCGCACTGAACGGCAGACGGCGGCCGTCGCGCGAGACGCCGGGAACGCCGCCGAGCGCGCTGGCAATGCCACCGCGGAGGCGGCCAAAGATGCCGGTGGCGCCGCGCGCGATGCCGCTCGGGCCACGGGTGAGGCGGTGATTGCCGGCGGCAGGGCCGCCGACGCCGCCGTGGAAACGATGGACGTCAAGTTGGCGCTTGCCGCCGACAGGCGCGTCGATGCCAGCAACATCAACGTCGATTCCGATCACGTCACCAAGACCGTGACCCTCAAGGGCCGGGTGCCCACGGCCGCGCAGAAGACGCTGGCCGAGGACATCGCCAAGGCGAAGGCCACCGGCTACGTTGTGCGGAACATGCTCGTCGTCGGCCAGTAGGCCGCGCGAGCCTTTCTCTCAAGCCCCTGTCAGACAGTAGTAGAACCTGGAGCAGACCATGGACAACGAGACGACGAGTCATCCGGTCGGAGAAACGGTGGGAGCGGCGGGCGGCGCGGTTGCCGGCATGGCGACGGGCGCAGCCGTGGGCGGCCCGATTGGCGCGGTGGTGGGCGCGGCCGTAGGCGCGGTCGCCGGTGGCGCGGCCGGGCACGGCGTGGCGGCAGTCATCAACCCAACCGTTGAAAACGGCTACTGGCAGCGGAACTACAGCACCCGACCCTACGTGAAGGCGGGTGCGCCGTACTCCGACTACCGTGACGCCTACCGGTTCGGCTGGGAGTCGGCGGGCGCCGGCTACGAGAGCTTCGACGCCGCCGAGAAAGACCTCTCCAGCAAGTGGAACGACGCTCGCGGCCACTCGCGGCTCGACTGGGCCGACGCGAAAGACGCCGTGCGTGACAGCTGGCATCGGGTTGAGCGCGCCATCCCCGGCGACGCCGACGGCGACGGCCGCTAGGTTCGCACGGCTCGACGGCGCGTCTCGTAAATCACGGGGCGCGCCGTCCTCATCTGGGTTCACCCTCGGCATTCTCGTCGGCGCTGCCATTGGCCAGATGCGGCACTCCTGTTCGCACCCACGACGGGACAGGCCCTGGCGTTGGGTGTGCTGCTCGTCATGGCCGTCGCCGTGATGCTCATCCGCGTGATTCAGAGCGGCAAGCCGGTCTGACCTCATCGCACGACCTATGGAGAAACGACATGATGCGACTGATTGCCGGCATTCTCATCGGCGGCACGGGCGCGGTCGTCGCGACCGAGGGCAAAGACGTCGAGCTGCCCGCTGGCACGGTCCTGCGTCTCCGCATCGACTCCCCGATCGACGTGCGGTAGGCCGCAACCACCGGGCACGCCCGTCATCGGCAGCGCATGGCGTCGCGCGCCTGGGGTATGGTGCATGTGAATGTCCGGTGCCGACGCACGCACGCTCTGGCCGCCAACGCCGCGGAGCCGTCCGCGCACGTGGCGGGCGTTGCGGGCGGGAAGACGGCGCGTCGCAGTCGACCCTCGCACCCGTCCGCCGAAGGGGAGGGCGTCGATGGCCACGCGGGTCCGCCGACTGCTGTGGTCCTGGTGGGTGTGGGCGCTGGCCGCGACCGCCCTGGCCGTGATGGGACGGAACGTATGGGCAGGCGTGTCCGTTGCAATGGCCGTCCTGGCGCGACTGCTCGAGCGGCGAGTCAGGCCGCCACGCTTCGGGCTCGATCATCACGTGGGTGTCGGCTCCGACGACTACCTGGCCACGGTGGCCGGCGCCACGGGGTCGCCCTTCATCGGCGGAAACTCCGTGGAGGTGCTCCACAACGGCGACGCGTTTTATCCGCGGATGCTCGAGGACATCCAGCACGCCCAGGGCTCGATCACCATCGAGGCCTACATCTACTGGGCGGGTGAGATCGGCGCGCAGTTCGCGGCCGCTCTGGCCGAGCGGGCGGCCGCCGGCGTGCGGGTGATGGTCCTGCTCGATGCGGTGGGCTCGGCCGACATCGGCGACCAGATTCTGCACACGCTCGAGCAACACTGTCACGTCGTCTGGTACAACCCGCTGCGCTGGCGCACGATCGCCAGCTTCAACAATCGCACGCACCGCAAGTCACTCATCATCGACGGCCGGGTCGCCTACACCGGTGGCGCCGGCATCGCCGATCACTGGCGCGGGCAGGCCCGCACCACCGACGAATGGCGTGACGTGCAGGTGCGCTTCGCCGGCCCAGCCGTCGCCGGCCTTCAGAGCGGCTTCGCACACAATTGGCAACGTACGACCGGCGAACTGGTGAGCGGCGCAGCCTACTACCCTGCGGTCGAGCCGGCGGGTCCGCATCAGGTGCAGGTGATCCTCAGCTCGCCGGAAACCGGCGGCTCGAACGTGCAGACGCTGTACTATCTGGCGATCGCGTGTGCCCGGCACGCGATCCTCATCGCCAATCCCTACTTCGTGCCCGACGAAGTCGGCCTCGAACTGCTCATCGACGCCGCGCGTCGCGGCGTCGCTGTGCGGATCATGGTCAGCGGCAGCCGTAACGACAACTGGCTCGCCCGGGCCAACAGCATCGCGCTCTACGGCAGCTTGCTCGAGGCGGGCATCGGCGTGCACGAATACAACCGCAGCATGCTGCACCACAAGGTAATGGTGGTCGACGGTCGCTGGATGACCATCGGCACGTCCAACTTCGACAGCCGGTCGTTTGCGCACAACGAAGAGAGCAACCTGTCGCTCTTCGATGCCCCGCTCGCCCGCGCTTTTGAAGCGCGTTTCGACCTCGACATGGCCGCCTGTCAGCAGGTCACGCTCGCCAGGTGGCGGGCGCGCGGCTGGCGTCAGCGACTGGCGGAGGGCGTGGCGCGGATCTTCGAAGATCAGGTTTGACCGGCCCGACCGATCTGAACCTTGGGCGCGTTGTCGTTATCGAGCCGACCGCGGCTGCGCACGTCCTGCGGGATCCGCTACTGCGGCGTGGTCAGGCGAGTGACGCCAACCGGCAGCGGCGCCGCAGCGGCCACGAGCGCGGGTGGCGCAGGGTTGGCCAGGTAGTGGCTGATGCGCTCTTCGATGGGTCGAGGAAACGACGGCGCTGCCCCCGTGATCTTGTCGCCGTAGACCCGCAGCATCACCTCGCGAAACACAGGAAGCGCCAACCGGCCACCGGTCTCCCTCGACCCTAGTGAACGGCCGTCGTCAAAGCCGATACGGACCGCGACCGTGATGCCGTCGGGACCATACGTGGACCCGACAAACAGCGCGTCCTTGAAGTCGTTGGTCGTGCCGGTCTTGCCCATCACCGCGATCGGAAAGGTGGGGCCGCTCAGCGCATGCGCGGTGCCCGTCGGCATGCGTACCACCCCGCGCAGGCCCTCTTGGATGAGCGCAAGCGTCGCTGAGTTCACTGCGAGCGGCACCGGCCGCGTCCTGCTCAGCGGAATCGTGTCACCCGATCCGCGGCGCACCGCGCGCACCATGTACGGCCGGGCGACGATTCCAGAAGCAATCGCCCTGTAGGCCGTCGCCAGTTCCAAGAGGTTGACCTCCGAGGCGCCCAACGACGTCGTTGGATAGCGCTCCAGGCGCGTCTGGACCCCGAGCTGGCGAGCGGTCTGCAAGACCGCGTCGATCCCGATCTGGCGGGTGACCCAGATCGCGACCGCGTTCCTCGATTCGGCGAGGGCCGTGCGCATCGGGATCAGCCCCTTGAACTGGCCGTCGTAGTTCGAGATCCACTTGGGTGGCTTGCCGTTGCCGTTGGGCACGCTGATCGGCTCGTCAGGCACCATCGACTCGAGCGTGTAGGCACCAAGCTCGAAGGCGGCGAGATACACGAACGGTTTCATGGTGGAGCCCGGCTGCCGCAGCGCCTGCCGCGCGCGGTTGAAGTCGCTGTGGGCCGTGTCGCGGCCGTGATACACCTGCCGCCCGCCGGTCTCGGCCAGGATGCTCCCGTCGCGGTTCTTGAGCACGACGACCGAGCCCTGGACGACGCCGGTCGCTCGCGGGTGCCGCTTCTCGTAGCTCTCTAGGCCGTGTTCCAGCGCCTCGCTCACGATCCGCTGCGCCCGGCCGTCGATGGTCGAGTACACCTGGACGTGCCCCTGCCGCAGGTCGTCGATGTCCAGGCCGGCCTCAGTGCCAAGTTCGTTGAGGACATGTTCGACGACGGCCGACGACCACAGCGGCGCTGCCGCGTGCGGCAGCAACGCCGGTAGCGGGCGCCGTTGGGCAACCATCGACTGCTGTGGAGTCAGAACGCCGCTTGCGGCCATCAGCGCCAGGACCTGGTTTCTTCGGCGCAGGAGGCCCGCGTTGTCTTCGGCCGGAGCGTAGTCGCGAGGCGCTTTGGGGATGCTCGCCAGCAGCGCCGCCTTGTCCACGTCCTCGGCGGTGAATGTGGACAGCGGCTGGCCGAAGTAGTGCGTCGCGGCGCGGGAAAACCCGAACTGGCCGTGGCCCATGTAGACGAAGCTGGCGTAGCGCGCGAGTATCTCTTCTTTGGCGCGGCGTTTCGATCCGAACCGCTGCCGCATCTCCTGCTCAATCCAGAACGAGAGCCGAAGCTCTTCGCGCTTCCTGAGGACCTTGTTCGCGTTCCGCGCGCCGACGACCCAGGCGAGCGCGCGAGGCAAGGCACCCTCGCTCTTCAGCTGTTGGCTGTGTTCCTGGGAGGTCAGGTGCTCGAGAAAGACCCCGCGAACGAGCTGCTGGGTAATGGTAGAACCGCCCTGCGGAAAGCTGTCCGGCCCGTGCTTGGCGTCCGCGCTGGCGCCCGCGGCCAGCCGTCTGGCCAGTGCGCCCACCCGGACCTTGCCGACGACCCGTGGCAGGCTCCAGTAATCCACGCCGTCGTGGGCGAAGAAGCGCTTGTCCTCGGCCGCGAGCATGGCGTCGCGGACGACGGAAGGGATCTCTTCGTAGTGCGTGATGTCGCGATACTCATCGGCCAGCTCGATGAGCGGCTCGTTGCTGGCGTCGTAGATGTGGCCGACGGTGGGTAGCTCGAACCTCATGAAGGCGCCGAGGTCGGGCAGGTCCTCGCGACCGGCGTAGAGGTGATACAGCTCGCGAGCGCCGACCACCGCGACCGCCAGCGAGGCGGTGACGGCAAATGCCGCAGCCATCAGCAGCGCGATCACGCCGGCGCTCCAGGGTGACCTGGCCGATTGACTCACCCGACTCCCCCGGACACGAATGCGAGTCATATGGGCCAGTGCCCCTGGACGCACGTCACACCTCAGCGCTTGATCTTCTTGCCGATGTTTTCGACGGCCTCTCCGACCTTGCGCCTCGCAGTGCCCGCCGCCTCACGAGCCTCGCCAGCGGCTTCATCGGCTCTGCCTTCGCGGCGCAAGCCCTCGTTCCCCGTCAGGTTCGCGAGACCCTGCTTGATCTTGCCCTTGGCCTGCTCGGCCGTACCCTTGACTTCGTCCTTGTTCATCATGTGTGTCTCCAGTCGTGGTGTGCCGTCGCTCCCAGCATCGGGAAGATCAGCGGCGTGTCAATGTCGGCCATGCTGTCGTCGATGACGAAGGAGTTGGTCTGCCCCTTTGAGAGCTGCGGCTCCACGCCGACACTGCCATCACGACGCCGAACGTTGCAACGCGCATGTACATGTCCATGAGCAAACCTCGCGCCATCGCATTGGGCGCGTCCCCTGCCTCGAGCATGGTCCGAAGAGTGAGAGAGTGCTCACCTTGAGTATCGTGAGGGCCATTTGGAGCAGTTCGGCCGCCAGGGTTATCGATCGCAAACGTTGCCCACGGCCTGAGAGAGCGTGGGCAAGCGGCGGCGCTGCAACGCCATTGCTGGCGTTCAGGGAATCAAGGCAATGGCTGACGACAGTAATTGAGGTCCGCGAGCTCACGTGGCCGGCTGGCCTGGGTTGTGCACTACCGCGCCTGAGGACCGCGCCTTGCGGTGCCCATACGGAGGATAGAACCATGAAGTACTCACTGAGCGGAACGCTGGCCGCGGGCCTGCTCCTTGCCGTGTCGACGGTCACTGTTGATCGCGCGCTTGCCGCCAGCTCGATCGTGTCGACGCAGGCGCAAACTGACGAGATGCTGAAGGACCGGATCGCCTATCGCCTCGACACCAGTTCGCTGGTGCGAAAGTACGACGTCAAGGTCAAGGTTGACCAGGGTGTGGCGACGCTCTCGGGCACCGTCGCGACGGCGGCGCAGAAGGCCGAAGCCGAGCGGGTCGCGAGAGTCGAGGGCATTGCGCGCGTCGAGAGCGTCATCGCGGTGAACCTCGACGTGGATAAGACGCTGGGCGAGCGTATCAAGGGCGGGTTCAGCAAGACGGGCGACAAGATCAGCGACGGCTGGATCACGACCAAGGTCAACTGGTTCTTCATCGGCGAGAACCTGCTCAAGGACAGCAAAATCAACGTCGACACGAAAGACAACGTCGTGACCCTGAAGGGCACGGTCGAGAGTGCGGCGGGCCGGGCGCGGGCCGTGGACCTTGCCAAGGAGACCGAGGGCGTGAAGCGCGTCATCGATCAGCTGGCACTGCGCTCGAGTGCCAGGTAGGAGAGAACCGATGAGCACAACGAGCACGAAGCCTGCCACGCGCGACAGCGACACGGCCGCCACCTCGACCCAGGCGCAAGCTGGGCGAATGGAATCGGAAGGCCAGGGCCAGCACCAGCACGCGGCCGAGCAGCCCGATGCCGTCGAGCGCCCGACCGAGTGCGAGGGAGCCGAGGCCGATCAGGCCATCGACACGTTCGGCACGGAGATGCACGAGGAGCGATGACCGAAGGGGCCGGCAGGCGCAAGCCTGCCGGCGTCCCCTGTGTTCCGGGCCACCGCTACAGGCCGCACCCGATCTGGTTCGCTGCAAACCACACCGCGATGAGAGAGAACGGCACGCCCACCAACCATGCAACTCCATATTTCATCTTCGCGTCTCCTCGCTCTGTGCACAGCAATCGCGGTGCCATGACGGGAGCCACGTCAACCGGGAGACGTTCATGAACACGCAGGTGACCGTTCCGACGCCGATCGATCCTTCGCCGCCCGGTGCGCCGCAGCCACCGTCGCCGCCCATCGTACCGCCGGACGATCCGCTGTTACCCGACGTGCACCGGCCGCCGAACATCGACCCCCCGCCAGAGCGGCCCACGATCGGATTTCCGTCGGACCCGCCTCCCGGCGACGTGCCCGAGCCGATGCGGATCTGAAGGACGCATGGCGCCGTGCTGACGCCCTCTCGCATCCTGGCCGGCTGCGCGATCGTCGGGATGCTGGTACGTGGGTCGGCCGTGCTCATTCCCAGTTGTCTTGTCAGTGTGTCGACTACGAACTCGAACGCCGGAAACGGCTTGGCGCCGTCCCAGCGCGCGGGGCGGAGCAGGGCCGCTCGAGTGCCGCGGCGGTGAGCCATCCACTGCAGTGACGTGCCGGGTGCCACTGTGACCTCGCGCACCGCGCCGTCGGCGACGGCCTTCTTCACGTCGGCCTCGAGCGCCGACAGGCCGGCCAGCGACAACGCGGTCGCGACGTCACGCTCGGTGCGCGGACGCGCGTAGGCGCGGGTCAGCTAGTCGACGGTTCACAGGGCGTTGTGAGGCGGCTCGGGCCACCGAGTCGCCGTAACGAATGCACGCGCGCCGTACCCGGTTGGGCGGACGCCGCGAATGGGAGTGCGGCAAAGAGCAGTCCCGCTATTGTCAGCGTGGTCGCGATCTGGAATGCGCGTGGTGTCGTCATTGTGTCGCCTCGGCGGTTCTGCACCGGCGGACGCGCCCGTTGGGGCCACGTAAGAACGCCGCTGCCACTATTGGGTCGCCGCGCGCTCACCACATGCCACGCGCGGCTCATGTTCAAGCGGTATTGCCGCGTGCCAAGGCTGCGCAGCGCGCCCACACCACGTTGTGGTCGCGGACTCACATGCCCCAGGCGCACCGACGGACCGGGCGGGCGTTACCGAAGGACCAATCGCCGCTATGGCAGGGCACGACCGCAGCGTACACGCAGCGTATGCGCCCCTAGAGGCAGGTTCCGGCGATCAGCTTCATGGCAGTGACGTGCATCGTCGGCGGCGCCGCTGGGGCCGAGCCGGCCGGCGTTGAGCCCGCGCGCTCCAGTACCTCCGAGATGATGCCAGTCGCCTCCACCCGGTGGTTCAGGTGGGCAGCGAGGTCAACGTTGGCCTCGGTGACCAAGGCGTACGACGCCGACGGCATGTCTCCAGGCGTTTGGCCCGTCACGTGCGCGAGCATGTATGTCTGAACCGGAGAACGCGCGTTCTCGAGCGTCGAGGTGAGCGTCGATCCGCCTCGGTCCATCCGGGCTTCCGCGGGTCTGACGCATCCAGTGAGCGTGACGCTCTTGCCCTGTCGTACGGCTGACGCCACGGGCGGCTGCGCCGGTGCGGGTGTGGGAACCTGGGCGGCAACCGCGAGCGCCGCCAACGCAATTGCACCGCAGGTAGAACCGACAAAGCGTGTCATGTGGTGTAGCCTCCTGGCCTGCGGACCGCGAGGTTGCGTCAGCATGCGGCTCTTGACTTGCAGAAGTCGGGCCAAACTCAGGCGAACGATTCGGCTTCGCGCCGAATGCGCGCCTGCCACCCCTGGGTCGCCGGCTGCTCATATTGGGGCTACACGGGCTCACGCGACGTCGCGAAGCCACAGTGGTGGGCGCGCGAGCCAGGTCGTCGGCCGTGTCCGGTTTTGAACAGGCCGTCAGACTGTCACGGCCGTCGCTTCAGGCATGAGACACGATACCGACACTCCCGACCTGAGTCCTCCCGCCGACACAAGCAGCCTTCGCGCCGCAGCAGTACGCGCTGGCGCCGAGCACACTCGCGTCGCAAGCGAAGGCCTCACGGTATCGGCGGGCCTTCTCGACGTGAAACCCCTTGACACCAACTGACCATGGGCGACTGGCTGAACGCTAACGCAACGCTGGATTCGATCGGAGACGGCGTGATCAGTGTCGACCTGTCGGACGTGGTCACGGCCCTCAACCCGTCCGCTGAATCGATGACTGGGTGGACCCGGCGCGACGCGATCGGATGCCCCGTGCGGAGTGTCCTGCGCATCGTCGATCGCGACACCCGCAAGCCAGTGCCTGACCCCCTTCGGCTCGCCATGATGTCAGGGCACTCGGTGACACTCACCCCCAACAGCCTGTTGCTGCAGCGAGGAGGTGGCGAGGTGCCCATCGAGGACTCGGCGTCGCCGATTCGTGACGGAACCGGACAGGTCGTGGGCGCCGTCATCGTCTTCCGCGACGTCGGCAACGCGCTCGAGACCTCCCGGCGCATGTCCCGAGTGGCGCATCACGACGCGCTGACCGGGTTGCCGAACCGGTTGCTCCTGATCGACCGGCTCACGACTGCGGTCGCCCTGTGCCACAGGCGCAAGACACCGCTTGCCGTATGTGTTCTCGACCTCGACGGGTTCAAGGACGTCAACGATTCGCTGGGGCACCTGGCCGGCGATCAGTTCCTGGTGGCCCTGGCCGGCCGCCTTGGTGGGGCGCTGCGGCAGTCGGACACTGTCAGCCGTTACGGCGGCGACGAGTTCGTGATTGTTCTTGGCGAGATCGAACATCGGAACGATGCGGTGCTGGTCGCTCAGAAGCTGCTCAAGGCCGCGGCAGCGCCGTGTGGCGTCGGCGTCCACGAGACCGCGGTTACCGCGAGCCTGGGCGTGGCCATCTATCCCGACGACGGCCTTGAGGCCGTTGCCTTGATTGCCGCTGCGGATGCCGCGATGTATGTCGCCAAACGCGCCGGCGGTGGTGTCTATCGGTTCTTCAGACCCTGCATGCCGTAGGGCGCGAGGTCCACCGGCGCGCCCCTCGAGGCTCTGCACTTCAGCACACCGTGGTCGAATGTCTCTTTCGGCACAGCCCTCGTGCGAGCAATCGACTACGGTAGTCGCAGATGCCCTACCCCAACTGGACCACCATCGGTCACGGCGCCGCGCCGAGGGTGCCGCCGCGCGCAGTGACGACGGCGCCTGGCGCCGTCGTCGGATGCCCACCTTCGACCGGCGCCGTGTACCGCAGGCCTCTTGCCAAGCGGCAGTTGCTCCGCAGCGCAGGGGTCATGGGGTTCGTGCTGGCGGCCGCTGTGACGGCGTACGCGAACCAGGGTTTCGTCCGGGCCTTCGTGGCCAACTACCGATGCTGCGGCGTGCCGATGGCGCGTAACGCGGTCGTCGCCCTGCGAGAGGCGCGCGGCCAGACCCGCTACTTTGGGGAGATTGGCCAGGACAAGTGGGTCTTGGAGACCATGTTCCCCGATGTCGCCAATGGCTTCTTTCTCGATGTCGGGTCTGGTCATGGCACCATCGGCTCGAACACCAAGGCCCTCGAACAAGCCGGCTGGAAGGGAATCTGCATCGACCCGTTCCCCATCTACATGGAAGGGCGGACGTGTGACGTGTTTCCGGTGGTCGTCTTCAGCACCGCCGGCCGGGTGATGGCCTTTCAGAAGGCCGACGGCCTGTCTGGGCTGGCCGAGACGCTCGGAGGCTGGAATCACCGGGCGCGCCAGGCGCCATCCGTCACGTTCACGACGCTGACGCTCGACGACGTTCTGACGAGAGCAGGTGCACCCGCGTTCATCAACTTCGTGAGCCTCGACATCGAAGGGGCCGAGCTCGAGGCCCTCAAAGGCTTCCCCTTCGATCGGGTGCGGATCGGCGCCATGGCCATCGAGCACAACTTCGAGGAGCCGAAACGCAGCGACCTTCAGGCGTTCCTCGCTCAGCGAGGCTACGCGCGCGTGCGCACCTGGCGGCAGGATGACTACTACGCGCCCCGCTAAGCGCAGCTGTATACCTGCACTTGAGTCCGGCGGCCACCGCCGATGGGAACATCCGGTCCGGAAGTCGAGTCTCAGTGATCATCGCACACGTACGTCAAGGTAGTTCCCGGCGACCGCAGCGTTCCCGCCAGAAAGCTCGGTCGTAGATCGCCGGTGCGCCGGCCATGATGATCGACACCGTTCTCGAACAAGGGCGCTTCACGTTCAACGGAAAGAAGCACGGCAGTGCGTTCTGCGTGAAATCTGGCTCAGGCAAGGACAGCCTCGACCGGCCGCCGCAGCGAGCGCGGCAGAACCGGGCCGCGACCGAATCGCACGACCAGGTCCGGCCGCTGGCCAGCTACGCCGATGGCAGCGGCGAAGGACGGACGCAGTGCCGCCACTTCGACCGGCTGGTTCAGGAAGGCATTGCGGATGCCCAGGGCGGTGGCCTGCAGCGCGAAGCGCTCGTAGCAGCGCCCGACTTCCACCCAGTGCGCCTTGTCGGCGGCCTGGCCGACAAACACCGCGATGCCGGCGGAACTGCGCACCTGCTGCGCATACTTGTCGTTCTCGCCCTTGGCGGTCAGGATCCAGCGAAACGCCAGATCGCCGATCCACGGCGGGATGTTCGGGTTGCCGGACGACACGCTGTAGAGCCCGTCTCGCCAACGAACGGCGTCCCTGCCGTTGAAGCGGATCCAGTCCTTCAACTCCTTGACGAAGGCAGCGTCGGCCAACTGCGCCGTGTTGCCTTGGATCACGTACCCCAGTGTCTGCTCCATCGCCGCGCGCTCCGTCAGCAGCAGCAGGCGCACGGTGTCGGAACTGCCGGCGCGCTGCAGCAGCGCCAGTTCTTCGCTGGACAAGGCCTTGCCGTCGTAGTCACCGCGTGTGCATTGGCGCAGTGGGATGGCCGTGAACAAGGGCGTCTTCTGCGCTCTGGTGGGCTCGAGCATCACGCGCACGGCATTGCCGGCTGCGTCGAACTGCGCATCGCCCTTGAGACCGTGGGCGAGCGCCGCCTGGGTCAGGTTCTCGGTGGCGCAGCCCAGCGAGACGAAGACGTGGTGGTCGTCCGGGTCCAC
>JANMDX010000403.1:0-1956 GCA_031376505.1 Acidobacteriota bacterium | reverse complement strand
GTTTCTATCGGCGTTCCAACTGCTGCCGACCGCACCGTTCCGCATTCGCGAATTGGGCGGCAGTTCCGTGGCCGCGGGGCTGTTCCTCGGGCTTCTCACCTATTCCTCGGCCATGACGGGTCCGATCACGGGCGGCATCGTCGACCGCGTGGGGAAGCGGCGGGTGCTGCTCGTTTCCAGCTTTGCGATTGCGTGTTTCTCGCTCGTCTACGCGGTGTTGCCGCGCTACGAGGGCATGCTCGCGCTCGCCATCATTCACGGGTGTTTCTGGTCGGGGCTGCTCGTGGCGGCCAGTTCGTACGTCACCGACATGGTGCCGCCCAACCGCCGCGCCGAGGGCATGAGCTACTGGGGCATGTCGACGATCTTCGCCGTGTCGATGGCGCCGGCCATCGGACTGTGGATCTTTGAGCACGGCGGGTGGCGGGTGCTGTGCTTCGAGGCCGCGGCCATCTGCGTCCTCATGTTCACCATCGCCGTGACGATGCTGCCCAGAGACGCGCCGCACAAGTCGGCGCCGGCCACGTGGTCGTGGCGGGCGCTCATCGAGTGGAAGGTGCTGGCGCTGTCGTTCACGATGTTCCTGTACTCGTTCGGCTACGGCGGCATCACGAGCTTCGTGGCGATGTACAGCGAAGCATCGGGCGTGCATCCGGCGTCGCTGTACTTCACCGTGTTCTCGGTCGCCATCCTCGTGACGCGGCCGTACGTCGCGCGTCTTGGCGACCGGATCGGGCACAAAGTGGTGTTCGTGCCGTGTCTCGTGCTGGTCGTCGTGGGCTTTGCGCTGTTGGCCATCGGCGGCAGCCGCGCGATGTTTGTGACCTCCGCGGTGATCTTCGGAGTCGGCTTCGGGTCGGCGTACCCGCTTTTTCTCGGACACGTGATGCGGCACGTGGCGCCCGAACGGCGCGGCGCGGCGTTTGGCAGCATCATCGCCGCGTTCGACACCGGCATCGGCACGGGTTCGATGACCATCGGCTGGATCGTGCAGCACTACGGCTACCGGTCCGCGTACGGCGCTGCGGCGGCGCTAGCGCTGCTGACCGTGCCGTACTTCCTGGCGGTGGAACCCAGAGTGCTGCCACCGGGAACCACGGTGCATTCGTAGCGGCCAGCCGATCGGCCGCCGTCTCAGGATCGTGTGGCTGGGGCGTCGTAGTTCAGATTGGGGCCGAGCCAGCGCTCGATCTCCTCGACTGACATGGACTTTCGTCCGGCGTAGTCGAGCACCTGGTCCCGGTCGATCTTGCCCAACGTGAAGTAGCGGGCCTCGGGATGTGCGAAGTACAAACCGCTCACACTCGACCCCGGCCACATCGCGTACGACTCGGTCAGCCGCATGCCGGTGGCCGCCTCGACGTTCAGCAGCTGCCACACGATGCCTTTTTCGGTGTGGTCAGGGCAGGCCGGATATCCGGCCGCCGGGCGGATCCCGCGGTACTTCTCCTGGATCAGCTCCGCGGGCGTGAACGTCTCGGCGCGGCCGTAGCCCCAGGCATCGCGGGCCTGCTTGTGCAGGCACTCGGCGAAGGCCTCGGCCAGCCGGTCGGCGAGAGCCTCGGCCATGATGGCGTTGTAGTCGTCGTGCTGTGCCCGGAACTGCGTGCACAGCTCGCTCAGGCCCAGTCCAGTCGTGACCGCGAACGCGCCGAGATGGTCAGCCAGGCCGCTGCTGGCTGGCGCAATGAAGTCGCTCAGGGACCGGCACGGCTGGTCGGCGCCGCGGTCGGTCTGCTGACGCAGGAAGTGGAAGCGCGTCAGCTCCGTCGAGCGCTGTTGGTCAGTGTAGAGCACGACGTCGTCGCCGCTGGCGTTGGCCGGGAACAACCCGTAGACCGCGCGGGCGCGGATCAGGCGCTCGGCAATGATGCGATCGAGCATGGTGTTGGCCTCGGCGAAAATCTGGCGCGCCTGCTCGCCGTACTTCTCGTCGTCGAGGATGCGTGGGTAGAC
>JANMDX010000378.1:0-3176 GCA_031376505.1 Acidobacteriota bacterium | reverse complement strand
TCCGACACGTAGTTGATGTTGCGTCCGGCCGGAGGCATGCGGTCCTTGGCGAAAAACAGCGCCAGCTCGGGGTCGGCCGGGAGCTGCCACCAATGCAGCATCGCGTGGAACTTGCCCTCGAACCACAGCTTGCTGATGCTGGTGCCGTCGTGCAGCTGCACGGCCGCCTCGACGCCGACGTCCTTGAACTGGCGCTGCAGTACTTGCGCCACGTTCTCGCGCACCGCAAACCCGGCCTGCGTGATGAGCGTGAACGCAAAGCGCTGTCCGCCCTTGTCGCGTACGCCGTCGCCGTTGGTGTCGCGCCACCCGGCCTCGTCGAGCAGCGCGTTGGCCCGAGCGACGTCGAACGGATACTGGCGCACACTGGGGTTGTGGGCCCACGACACGGGCTGCACGGGGCCGTGCGTGACCGGCGCGAGTCCTTCGAGGATGGCCTTCGAGATGAGCTCGCGGTCCACGGCGTGCGTCAGCGCCTGGCGCACGCGCACGTCGGCAAACGCCGGAAAAGCCCGCTCGTTGAGCGTGACGTGCTCGTAGCCGTTGCCATCGATGCGATGCACCGTCACACCCGGAATCGCCGCCACCTCGCGGTGCTTGTCCCACGGGAACATCACCACCATGTCCACTTCCCCGCTCTTCAGCTGGTTGATGCGGGTGTTGGTGTTGGCGATGAACTTGAAGAGCAGCGTCTTGATGGCGGGAAACTGTGCGCCGCGCCAGTAGTTCAGCGCAGCCTCAAGCCGGATGTACTCGCCGCTCTTCCACTCCGCTACCTTGTACGGGCCAGTGCCAAGCGGCGCGCGGTTGTAGTCGTTGGCGGTGTCGAGGTCGCGGCCCGCGAGCACGTGCTTGGGGAAGGTGCCGCGCACGAACTGCAGCGCGTAGGGCGCGTAGACCTCTTTGTAGTGCAGCACCGCGGTGAGCGGATCGGGCGTGTCGACACTCGTGATGCGGTCGAAGCCGTCGGTACTCTCAGGGTTGTACGTTGGGCTGTTGATGGCCTCGACGGTGAACTTCACGTCGGCAGAAGTATGCGGCGTGCCGTCGTGCCACGTCACCCCGGGCCGCAGGGTCCACGTGACATCCATGCCGCCGTCCTTGCGCAGCACGACCCCGCCGTTCTCGAGCGTGGGCACCGAGGCCGCCAGCAACGGCACGACCTGCATCTTTTCGTCGGTCGTGACGAGGCCTTCGACGACACATGACTCGATGTCTTCGAGGATGTGGGTGCTGAAGCGATTGAGCGTGTCTGGCTCGCGATCGTAGCCGACCACCAGGCGGCTGGCCGCTGCCGCGCTCGGCACGGCCACGCTACTCCCAGGCGAGGTGGAATTGGCTCCGCCGCCGCAGCCTGAGAGGGCCAGCGACGTCGTGAGCACGCACGCGAGCGTGGTGAGCCGCGCGTGGCTCACGGCGCCGTCTCCTCGGCGAGCATCAACCTGGCGATCAGGGCCACGGGAATCGCGCCGTGTTTCAGCACCCGGTCGTGGAACGCGCGCATCGAGAACGTGCTGCCCTGGCGCGTCCAGAGCTCGGCACGCAGTCGGTGCAGGCCCCGCGTGCCCAGCCAGTACATCACCGCGGTGCCTGGATACATGCTGTTGCGCATCGCCTCGCCTTGCGCCGCGGCCGCGCTCAGGTGCGCGCGGTCCTCGTAGAGCAGGCTCGCCTTGGACACCGTAAGCCGGCCCGTGTGGATCGACAGATCGGCCACGGCGCGCGCCGCAATCCGCACCCGCGTATGCTGCTGCGCGATGCGCTCGAGCGGCGTGAGGAAGCCAATCTCCTCCATCAGGTCGCACACGTAGCAGGCCCAGCCTTCCGCCAGGCTTCCGCCCGACAACATCGCGATACGATTGGCCGTGTCGACGGCAGCCACCTTGCCGACGCGCGAGCGCCCCTTATAGGCATGGTGGTTCTGCACATGATGCCCAATCGCGCCGTGATGCACGATGTGGTTGAGCGTGATCACGCTGTCGTTCACCATGCGCAGCCGCGCCTCGAGTGCCTCGCCCTCGAGCCCCTCGATCGGCGGCACCACGTAGTCGAACATGCCGTACGGGTCAAACGGCGCGGGCGAGCGGTAGTTGAGATAGTAGAGCGACGGCGCGGCCTCGCGCGTGTGTGCCGGAATCGGCACGTAGCGCAGCGGCGCCATCGGCCAGGTCACGAGTTTGTAGTCGTGCGCGGCCTGCCAGCACGCCCGCCACTTCTCGTCGAAGCGCGCGTAGTAGCCATCGGCCGCAGGATGTTCGGCGGCCAGTAAGTCCTGCACCGCCAGCCAGCCGCCGTGCGGACGCGCCATGGTCTCGAGCGTGGCCGTCGCTTCATTCAACGCGTCGGTAGCCTCGGCCAGCAGCTCGCCAATCGGCGTGGTCACGAAGTGGCCGCGGTTGAGCAGCAAGCCGAGCAGGTCGGCGCCGGCGCACTCGTGCGCGTACATCGCCCGAATCGAGGGACCGTCGCCCTGCGACAACGGCACTTCGAGCCACGACTCCAGCTCTGTGAACGCTTGCGCCGCCCTGGTCGACGCCGCCGTCCACGTGGTCACGTCGAGGCCCTCGAGCGCACTCGCGTCGTCGCGCGCGTAGGCGGCCACCCAGGCGGGCAAGGTTTGACCAAACAGCGTGGACGCCGCCTGGCACTCGCGTTTGGCACGGCCCCGCCAATCGCGCGGCGCCGCCACGAGCGTCTGCGGCAGTGCCGCGAGAAATGCCGGGATTGCCTGCAGGCGCTCACGGGCGTGCGCCAGGCGCTGGGCCAGCGGCGCGAAGTCGCGCGTCACCAGACTGAGCACGCCGAAGATGACCTCGCCGGTCCACATCGACGGGTTGGCCTGCACGAAATGCTGGCTCTCGTGTTCGGCGAGCGCAATCTCGAGCGCCCCGTCGGCGAGCGCCAAGTCCACCTGCGTGGGAAACTCAGTGACCTCGCCGTCGGGCACGCGACCCGCCGCCTCAAGGTCACGGCGCACCGCGCGCATCGCGTCGGAGGCGGCGGCGAGCCCTTCTCGCGACCAGTCTGGCAAGGTGCCGTCGTGCTGATGCAGGCCGGTGAAGGTGGCCGACACCGGCCGCTGCCGGTAGAACGTGTCGAAGAAGCGATCGAGCGCGGCGGTGGCCGCGGCCGATGCCCCTACGCGAGCGGGAGCGTCACCCATCGGCGTTCCCGGA
>JANMDX010000369.1:0-13048 GCA_031376505.1 Acidobacteriota bacterium | reverse complement strand
TCCTGGGCGCCGCGCTCGGCGGCTGGGGAGGCGCCGTTCTGCTCCTCGTCATTGGATCTGGCCGCCACGCCCGCGACCACGGCGGTCACGGTCGCTGCAAGCAGGCCGGCAACTATGGCCATGCGCTGACGTCTCATCGCTGTGTCTCCTGTGAACAGACCCGCCTGTGCCACGGGCGCGCCGGGATCGGCCGGCTACTTTCCTCTACAGACGGCCAGGGGCTCGAGTTGGTTGGCATGTGGCGGCGGTCTCGAGATATTCACCTGGGACGAGCCGTATACTTGAACGCCGCGTCGCGGACTGCCATGGACAAGAAAGCCGCCATTCTCGAACGTGCTGAACGCGAAGGCGTGAAGTTCCTGCGTCTCCAGTTCACCGACATCCTCGGCGTCATCAAGAACGTGGAGGTGCCCGACCGGCAGTTTGCCGACGCCCTCGACGGGCAGGTGCTCTTTGACGGCTCGTCGATTGAGGGCTTTGTCCGGATCGAAGAATCGGACATGTACCTGAAGCCCGACCTGAGCACGTTTCAAGTGCTGCCGTGGCCTGATGCCAGCGGCGCCAAGGTAGGCGGCGTCACCTGCGACATCGCGAATCCCGACGGCACGCCGTTTGAGGGCTGTCCGCGTTCCGCACTGAAACGGGCCATCGCGCGGGCGGCCGTCATGGGCTTCCGGATGGTGGCGGGGCCGGAGGCTGAGTTCTTTCTGTTCCAGCGGCGCGACGGCAGTCCCACCACGACCACGCATGACACGGCGGGCTATTTCGATCTGGCGCCGGTGGACCAGGGCGAAGACGTGCGTCGCGAGATCGTGCTGGCGCTCGAGCAGATGGGCTTCCTGGTCGAGGCCGCGCATCACGAGGTCGCGCCCGGACAGCACGAAGTCGATTTTCGCTACGACGACGTGCTGGCCACCGCCGACAACATCAGCACGTTCCGCTTCGTGGTAAAGAACGTGGCACAACGAAACGGCCTGCACGCCACGTTCATGCCCAAGCCCATCTTCGGCGTGAATGGGTCGGGCATGCACACCCACCAGACGCTGCTCAAGGGCACGACCAACGCGTTTTTCGATCCCGGTCGCGGATGGCAGCTGAGCGCGACCTGCCTGCATTACATCGGCGGGCTGCTGAAGCACGCGCGCGCGTATTGCGCAATCACCAATCCACTCGTGAATTCCTACAAGCGGCTCGTGCCTGGCCACGAGGCGCCGACGGCGATTGCCTGGTCCGAGAAAAATCGCAGCCCGCTCGTGCGCGTGCCAGCGGCGCGCGGCGACTCGACGCGCGTGGAGCTGCGCCTTCCCGATCCATCGTGCAATCCCTATCTGGCCCTGGCCGTGATGCTGCGCGCGGGCCTCGACGGCGTGGTGCACGAACTCGACCCCGGACCGCCGGTGAACAAGAACATCTATAAGATGAGCCACCGCGAGCGCCGGCACCTACGCATCGACGACCTGCCCGCGAACTTGAGCGAGTCGCTCGACGAATTCGAAAAGAGCGAGCTCGTGCGCGACGCCCTCGGCGAGCACATCTTCGAGCACTTCCTGGCCGCCAAGCGCGACGAGTGGGACGCCTACATCCGCCATGTGTCGCCCTGGGAGCTGGAGCGCTATCTGAGCGTGTACTAGGCGGGACTCGGGTGCCGGAGCCCGGGCGAGCAAACCTTTTCAGGCGCCGCTCCGTCCAAGCCATTACCTAGACTGTCATGGTAATGAGCGGCCCTCGATGACGACCCCCGCCAAGTCACCGAACGCCCTGCTGCATGGGGCCCTCGATGCGCTGATTCTCAAGGTGCTGGCGCGCGGCCCGTCGCACGGCTACGCCGTGGCGCGGGCCATTGAAGACACCACCGGCGACGCCCTCCTGGTAGAGGAAGGGTCGCTCTATCCCGCCCTGTATCGCATGGAACGCCGCGGCTGGGTGGAGGCCGAGTGGGGCACCTCCGAACTGGGCCGGCGCGCCAAGCTGTATCGCCTCACGCCCGCCGGCCGCGCTCAGCTCGCTGCCGAGGTGGAGACCTGGCGGCGCTTCTCGGCCGGCGTGTCGAAGGTGCTGTTCGCATCATGAAGCGATCGCTCCGCTCGTGGCTCTGGCGGGTGCCGCTCGACCAGGAAGTGGACGAGGAAATCAGCTTCCACGTGGAGATGCGCACGCGGGAACTCGTCGCCAGCGGCATGGATCCAGCCGGGGCGCGCCGCGCCGCGCTCGCCCGCCTGGGCGACATGAGCGACTTGCGCCGCATGTGCATCGACCTGGGCAGAAAGCGAGACCGTCACATGACCATCGTTCAGTGGCTCGACGAGTTCCGGCACGACGTGCGGTTTGCGCTGCGGCAGATGCGCGCCACACCGGCCTTCACCTGCGTGGCGACCCTGACGCTCGCCCTGGGCATCGGCGCCAACAGCGCGATCTTCGCGCTGGTCGACGCCACGCTGCTGCGGCCGCTGCCGTTCCGTGAGCCCGATCGCGTCGTGATGCTGTGGGAGAAGGCGCCGAACGGCGCGCGCAGCGGCGTGTCGCCGCTCAACCTGGTCGACTGGACGACCGGCAGCCGCACGCTCTCAGCCACGGCGGGCTACCTGAACGGCGTGGGCGGAATGGTGATGAAGGGCGTGGACGGCAGCGCCGAGACGGTGTCGCGTCAGTGGGTGTCGTCGAGATTCTTCGAGGTGCTCGGCGTGGCACCGCTCGTGGGACGGCTGTTCCAGTCCTCGGACGACTACGGCAACAACGACGCGGTCGTGCTGACCGAGGCCTACTGGCGCGCGCGGTTCGCGGCGGATCCGTCGATTGTCGGCAAGGACCTCGTGCTCGATGGCGAACCGTACACGGTGGTCGGCGTGGCGCCCGCGTCGTTCCGCTGGACCGAGCAGAACAGCATCTGGGGACTCGTCCGCATTCGTCCTCAGCCGCAGCTGCGCACGGCCTACTTCCTGCGCGGCATCGGCCGGCTGGCGCCCGGGGCCACGATCGAGTCCGCGCGGGCTGAGGTTTCGGCCGTGGCGGCCGAACTGGCCCGCACGCTGCCCCAGAATCGCGGCCGGGGAGCCGAGGTGGCGCCGACGCGGGCCGAACTCGTGGGCAGCGACCTGCGGGTGACCTCGATGTTGTTCCTCGGCGTTGTCGGCTTCGTGCTGCTCATCTGCTGCACCAACGTTGCCAACCTGCTGCTGGCGCGCGCCACCGCGCGCGGACGCGAGCTGGCAATTCGATCGGCGCTCGGCGCCGGGCGCGGACGGGTGGCGCGACAGCTCCTCACTGAAAGCCTCGTGCTCGCCACGGGCGGTGGCCTGCTCGGCGCGGGTATCGGCGCGGCAATTCTCGCGCTGGCGCCGTCCCTCATCCCGGCCGGCGTACTGCCGGCGTCGGTGGCCGTGACCTTCGACGCGCGCGTGGTGGCGTTCTGCGCGGCGGCCTCACTCGTCGTGGGCGTGCTTTTCGGGCTGGCGCCCGCCTGGCAGTCTGGCGATTTCACCTCGGCTCGTGCCATCGCGTCCGACACCCGCACCTCGACGGGCGGCAGCGGCCGGCTGCGCGGCTTCCTGGTGGTGGCGGAGGTGGCCACCGCGGTGCTGCTGCTCGTCGGTGCAGGACTGCTGCTCAGAACACTGGTGGCCGTGCAGAACGTCGATCGCGGCTACCGCGCCCACGAGATTCTCACCATGGTGGTGGACCCGCTCGGCTCGCGCTATCCCACCGACGAGTCGCTCCAGCAGTTCTACGACGAGGTGACGCGCGAGGTGGCCAGCGCGCCGGGCGTGAAGAGCGTGGCGTGGGCCAGTACGCCGCCACTTGGCCCGTCCTACGGTGGCCAACGGGCCTTCACGATCGTCGGAGAGGCGGCGCTCGACGACAGCCGGCGGCCCGTGGCCGATCATCAGATCGTGAGCCACACCTATTTCGGTGCGCTCGACCTGCCCATCGTCGAGGGTCGCGCCTTCGGCGATCGCGACACGCGCACGGGCCCGCTCGTGTGCATCGTGAATGAGGCCTTCGTGCGAGTGCACCTGCAGGGCCGGAACCCGCTCGGCCGCCAGGTGGCGCTCACACCCGCCAACGCGCCGCAGCAGACGCCGGTCGTGCGCGAGATCGTCGGGGTCGCGCGCCAGGTGAAGGGCCGGCCCGACGAAGCCGAGGCGCTGATGCAGATCTACGTGCCCATGACGCAGGCCCCGCTCGACGACACCTTCCTGCTGGTGCGACCCGCGTCAGGCAGGGCCGCTGACCTCGCGTCGGTCGTGCGTGCGGCCATCGGCCGCATCGACACGGCCCAGCTCGTGAGTGTGGGCGCGGCCACGACCCTCGACGAGGTGGCGCGCGAGGCGACCTCGGCGCATCGCTTCCGCGCCGTGCTGGTGGTGGCGTTCGCCGGTCTGGCCCTGCTGCTCGCGATGGTGGGCGTGTTCGGCATCCTGGCCTACTCGGTGCAGCAGCGCATGCGCGACTTCGCCGTGCGTCGCGCCATGGGCGCCACGACCAGTGACGTGTTGCGGCTCGTGGCCGGCAGTGCCGCCCGCGTCGTCGTGACGGGCGCGGCGCTTGGCCTGCTGCTCTCGACGGCGCTCTCGCGGGTGCTCAGCACGATGCTGTTCGGCGTCGAGCCGCTCGACCCGGCCACGTTCGGCTGGGTGGCGATGCTGCTGGCGATCACGGCCAGTGCGGCCATCGCCGGGCCGGCGTGGCGAGCCACGCGCATCGATCCGGCCGTGGCGCTGCGCAGCCGATAGCAGCCCGCACGACGCGGCCGCACGGCGCGCTGGCGCGCATTGGCCCCACGGGAGGTCATCGCGTCCGCAGGCCAGGACGGCCGACGCGCGGTCGACGCCGCGGTGCTCGCGCGCGATTTGCGTGAATCCCGAATGTATTCGCAGATGACCACCCTCATGCGCAATCGGCACGCTTCTTGATATGTAGCGTGTCGAGCGCGGCGGATCACCGGGGTGCGTTCATCAGGCAGGCGCTGGCATCGCCGCATCCCGGACGGGTTTTCACGATCCGTCGCGTTCACTGCATCGTCCTTCAGGAGGGCCCGCACATGCGCGTTCGCTCGAACATCCGCTGGAGCTTCACGGCGGTCACGTTGGCCGTCGCCTTGTCCGCCGCCGCATGTGCGTCGGTACCGGGCCATCCCGCGATTCAGCAGGTGCAGACCCAACCGGGACGCTTCGTGGATCACGCCGTCACGATCACCGGCACCGTCACGACGTCGTGGGGCGTGCCGTTTGTGGGCTTCAACGTCTACCGCGTCAGCGACGGCACGGGCGAGATCACGGTCGTGTCGACCGATAAGCGCGTGCCCGGCCGCGGCGCCCGGATCGAAGTGCGCGGCAAGGTGCAGGACGTGGCGGTACTGGCCGGACGGCCGCTTGGCCTTCACTTGCGTGAACAGCACGTGCGCTACCGCTAACTTCAAGATTCCACACCACTTCGCAGGGTGCCGGGTCGGCCACCATCCCAGGCCGGCCCGGCGGTTTTTCAGTCCCTTGTGAAATCAAGTACAATGTCCGGCTGTGGAGCAGCTGCAGCACCCTTCACCCCTCGTCGACCTGGTGAACGCCCTCTTCGGCGGGTTCGGTATTCACGTGCCGGACTACCTCGTCTTCAGCGCCCTCATCGTGCTCTTCATCGCGGGCATCGGCCTCTACATCCAGTCACGCCTCAGCGTCGACAACCCTGGCAAGCTGCAGATTGTCCTCGAAGACATCGTGGCCTTCATCGTGGAGCAGCTCGAGAACGTGATGGGCCACAACGGCCGCAAGTTCCTGCCGCTCGTGGGCACAGTGTTCGTGTTCATCCTGCTCGCCAACTTGATGGGCCAGATTCCCGGTCTCGGTTCCCCCACGAGCAACGTGAACGTGCCGTTCGCACTCGCGATTACCGTGTGGCTCTACTACCACATCGAAGGCGTGAAGGCGCAGGGCATCGGCAATTACCTGCTCCACTTCGCGTTCCCGCCCGGCGTGCCCAAGGCCATGGCGCCGCTGATGCTGCCGATCGAGCTCATCAGCCACGCCTCGCGCGTGATGTCGCTCACGCTGCGTCTGTTTGGCAACATCTTCGGCGAGCATCTGGTGGTGCTCATCATCGGCAGCATCGTGCCGTTCCTGGCGCCGCTGCCCATTCAGGCACTCGGGCTCATCGTCGGTCCCCTGCAGGCGTTCATCTTCATGACGCTGACCGCGATCTACCTGTCGGCCGCGACCGCGGTCGACGAACACCACTAAGCGCCTGTCAGCGGCGAGGTTCTACGGGCTCGTCCCTGGGGCTACGGTGATGCCGAATCCCGGGTCGCGCAGCCGCGGGTGATCGGCCACGCGCAGCCGGCCGCCAGGCCCGAACATCAGCGGTGGGTCGCACACGTCGCGCGTCAACAGGAACGTGCCGAAGGCCCCTTCCTGAGCAAGGAGCGCGGCGCCGGCCGCCTGGGCGACGGTCAGGGCGGCACGCGTCAGCAGGCTCGTCTCGCCGACCTGCGCTCCGACCACCACGCGAAGACCCGCAGCGCGCGCGGCCTCGACGAGCGCGAGCGACCGCAAGAGCCCACCCAGCTTCGACACGCGCACGTTGACGATCCACTGCGCCGGGTTGCCCGGCAGCGTGGCCAACTGACTGACGCGCGTCACACTCTCATCCAGAATCACGGGCACGCCGACCGCCTGGGCCACCAGGGCGAGGGCATCGACGGCCCCTGGGGCCAGGGGCTCTTCCACCGCCACGAAGGTGCCCCCGAGTCGGGACAGGAACGCGATCGCGTCGTCGGCACTGCGCCAGAGGTTGTTGGCGTCCACCCGCACGCGGGCACCAGGTGCGGCCCACAGCACCTCCAGTTTCGCCCGGTCACGGTCCAGGTCTCCTGACAGCTTTACCTTGAAGTCGTGAAAGCCCATGGCGAGGTAGCGCTCGGCCTGGTGCGTGAAGGCCTCGACGTCCGCGTCGCCAAGCACGGCGGAGTAGCAGAACTCCTCCGCGAGCGGTGCCAGCGACAGTGCGGCTTCGATGGGCTGGCGCTCGGTCGTCGCGACGAGGTCCAGCACCGCCAGCTCTACCGCACAAAACGCCGCCGGATTGGCGTCGATGTCGGCGACGTGCTTGGCCGCAAACTGTCGCAGTGTCTCGAGCCCGGTGACGCCGTGACGCACGCTCTCGACATGCCGTTCGAAAAACGCGCCGGCCGACGCCAGGGTCTCGCCCGTCACATACCCGCGCGGGCACGCCTCGCCGTGACCGGTCAGCCCGGCTGTCGACGTGGCCTCGACCCACACCGACGAGGTCTCGGCGCGGTCGGCCGAGGCGTGACGAAACCGCGTCGTGAACGGAATCGCGACCGGGTAGAGGGTAAGGGAGCGAATAGTGATGTCGTGGGGCATGAGGCCTACGGCTCGGGTGATCGCAGCGCCTCGAGTGCCTCGCGTGACAAGGCCGAGTCACGCACGTAGAGCAACGGCGCCGGCTTGTACTGGCCTTCGCGCTGACCGGCGCGAACGCACGCGGCTTTGTAGACTTCGGAGGCGCCTGATTGCAGCCACGCCACGGTCGGTGCGGCGAGTCGGCCGCTCGCACGCTTGGCGTGATACTCGAGATTTCCGGCGCCAAGAGCGGCGTCGAAGGCGTCGGCAAAGGCTGCGGCGGGCGGGAGATCGTCGCGGCTACCCTCGACAAACATCGTGTAGGTGGACGTTGACTCGTCGGCCAGCATCAGCACGAACGCCGGTTCCAATGCGAACGGGCGCGCGGCGCGGTGCACGGCCTCGATCACCTGCGCTTCGTAGAGTTTTTCGCCGGTCAGGTTGGTGACGCCACGCCCTTTCTGCACGAAGCGCAGGAGCGGTGTATCGCGGTGGCGGCCGGCGACCTCGACGAGGTCGTTCATGAAGTACCGGTAGAGGCCGGCACTCGTCGTGACCACGACGTGATAGCGGCGGCCCGGCTCGACCTGGTCGACCGTCAGGAACTCTGGACGCCCCGCGTCCCACGCCGACGCCTCGACGAACTCTAAGAACGTGTGATGCAGCGGTGGCAGGCCTCCAGGCGTCTCGACGGCCAGCGCAAACGTGCCCCGAAACTCGGTGGATTGATAGCCGAGTTCCATCACTCGCGTGGTGCCTGGGAGTTGACCACGAAGGGCGCCGAGCGCAATGCCACAACTGCCGCCCGTCCACGTGGTGACCATCGCAATCGAGGGCCACACGGTCGCAAACGTGAGTGTCGTCAGTCGGTCGAGCGCTGCGGCGCGCGCGGGTTGGGCCGTGATGCGGCCGGCCACGGCGTCCCGGACACCTGGAGCCAGGGTCTCGAGTCCGGCCAGCGTGCCAGACGCCACCGACCGCGTCAGCAGCTCGCGGTGGCTCTGCAACAGCGCCGTCAGACGAAGAAAACTCGACGGGTTGGGGGCGCCCATGTAGGTGATGTCGCCCGTCTCGAGCGCGAGCCGCAGAATCAACAGATACTTCTGCTCGTAGTCGGTCACCGTCGCCACGTCTGGTGGCACGACGAAGCGCGCCTTCACGAACCGCGGCATCGAGCGATACAGATGGCCTGACACCGATCCGACTGCGTGGCGCGAG
This sequence comes from Acidobacteriota bacterium, assembly GCA_031376505.1. Lineage (GTDB taxonomy): Bacteria > Acidobacteriota > Vicinamibacteria > Vicinamibacterales > UBA2999 > CADEFD01. The sequence continues at coordinate 4,481 of JANMDX010000369.1, read as the reverse complement.
TCGAGGTGTCCTTCGACGGCCGCCCCCATGATGCCAAGCGTGCGTCCCTCGAACGCCGCCGGACACGCCCGGTACTGCAGATAGGAGAAGATCTTCTGCTCGGCCCTGGTCACGGCCAAGATCGAGGGCGTGATCGGCACGTACTTGGGGACGCCGGTGGTTCCGCTGGTCTGCGCATAGAACTCGGGCGCCTCCGCGGTGAGCGCAGGTTCGCCGGTGATGCGCTGGCGCTCGACCAACGGACGGAGGTCCTCGTACTGCTGCACTGGCACCTGACGGGCGTAGTCGGCGGGGGTACGCACGGCGTCGAACCGGTGCGCGCGACCGAACGTCGTCGCGCGATTTGCCGACAAGATCCCGGCGAGCACCGCGCGCTGCGCGCCGGCGGGGTCCTCGGCGGCGCGGTCGAGCGGCACCCAGAAACGGCGGCCGTAGGTCGACATCGCGGCCCGCAGCAGCAGGGACCGGGCGCTGGTCATCGACGAAACGGCGCCGTCAGCAGGCGCAGGAACGATTTGGGATAGAGCGGATCACGCAGACCGAGCTCCGCGATCTCACGGTCCCGCGGCAGGAACCACGTGCCAAACAGCACGTCCCACACAATCACCGTATTGCCGTAGTTGGCGTTCGATTCGCGCGGCTCGCGCGAATGATGCCAGCGATGGGTTTCGGCGCTGCCCACCACGTAGTTCAAGAAGCCGTAGCGCACGTCGATGTTGCAATGCTGGAAGAAGCCATTGGTGGCATACGACAGGTAGTAGAGGGCGAGCACCTCGGGGGCGACGCCCATGAGCAGGAACGGCACGCTGTCGAGCAGCATCTGCAGGGTCTTCTCGAGGGGATGGAAGCGGCCCGTGTTCAACCAGTAGAGCTGTTCGACCGAGTGGTGCACCGCGTGCAGCCGCCACAGCGTGTCGTTCTCGTGGCACATCCGGTGGAGCCAGTACCGCAGGAAGTCCACGGCCATCACCATCAACAGTGCCTGCGACCACAGCGGCCAGGTGTGCGGCCACCACGTATGGATGGGCAGGCCGAGCGCCCGTGCCGGTTGAATCAGGGCCAGCATGAACAGCAGGCTGAGCAGAGGAGGCCAGGCCATCTGCACGACCACCATGAACTCCAGATCGGTGACCACCTCGCGTTGAGGCGGTTGCCACTCCCGGCGGTAGGGCAGGATCCGCTCGAGGATCGTCACCGCCGCGGCGGCCAGTACGATCGGCACGTAGGTACTGACGACGAGCGGGGCGCCCGCGGACCACAGCAGCGCAAAGAGACCATAGGCGCTGCCCATCACGACGGGGTAGATCGCGTACGACGCAGTGCGAGAGAAGCGCGCGGTCATGACGGGGTCTCGATGTGGCCCGCGCGTAGATGGTAGCGGGCGTACACCCCCAAGTATGACGCGATCACCAGGTGAAAGGCCGTCGGCAGCGGCGCGTCGAACCACCAGTGCCCAGCAAACAGCGTCACGCCGAGCAACAGGCGGGTCACCATGGCCGCGCCATACAGGCCGGCGACGGCGGCGATCACTTGCCCGCGGGCGCGCGACGGGCGCGCGGTGCCACTGCTGACGCGACGGGCCGTGCGGGTCATCCAACCGACGATCACCAGTTGGGACACGAGCAGCCACACGTACGGCAGGGCGCCGCTCTGCCACGTCTCGAAGCCCGGCAGCACGCGCCAGCCCGTGAGGAACGCCGCCGGTTGCGCCACGACGCGGACGACAAAGGCGCCAAGTGCCAGCCATAGCCAGCGGCCGTGCTGCTGCCCCTCGTTGCGCTCGGTCATGGGAGAACGTCCACGCGGGCCGCTAAGGGGTGCGTGACGCCGTGACGGTGATGCGGTGCTCGCTCGCACGGTTTGGTGCCAGGTCCGAGAACCAGCACACGAACTCGTCCACGAGGTCCACCTTCAACACATAGGCACCGGGCGGCATGGCGGACGGCACCTCCAGGTTGAGCGTAGCCGCCGTGGTGGCGCCTGGCGCCACGTCGGCCGCCAGGCGGGTTCGTCCCAACACATCCGTCACCAACCGCCCGCTCGCAGCGTCCGTCCACTTACAGCCCAAGGTCACGTAGCCGCCGTGACGCGACGGCCGGGCCAGCCAAAGCGTGTCGCCGGTGTTGATAACGCGGGCGTGGATGGTCAACCGGCTACCGGCGCGCACTGACGGGGGCAGCGGTTCAGCCTGGACCTCGCACGCCAGCACGCCCGGGTAGCGTGACGTCTTAGGCTTCGCCCCGGCCCGCACGAGCATGGCGTAGGGGTGATTTCGGTGCAGCTCGTCGATCACACCCCGGGGCGTCATGTGCGATCGCTGATGGTGGCCCAAGCGATAGAGCTCCACTTCCTGCAGGGGCAGCAGCCGCAGCGGCGGTTGCAGCGTGGCCGAGAGCATCGCGTCTGAGAACCCGCCCTCGAGCGCCAGGCCCAGGAAAGCCAGGACGTCGAAGGCGCGATCGTCTTCGCCGTGCTCGGCTCGGGCCCGGCGAGTCTCGGCGGCGTCAAGATGGTCAAGGCCCGGCTCGCACAAGACCGCACGCCCGCCGGGCTTGAGCACGCGCGCCAATTCGGCCACGGCCGCCGGCAGGTCGCTGACGTGATGCATGGCGTTCATGCACAGCACGCCGTCAAACGCGCCATCAGCACACTGCAGGTGCTCAGCAATCCCGCAGGCCACCTGCACCGTCCCCGCGATGCGCGCGCGATCGAAGCTCGGCCGGCGCCGATTATGGGCGAGGGCCGCGCCGTCGGGATCCACTGCGACGACGTCGTAGCCAAACCGCGCCAGCATCTCGGACGAAAAGCCAGAGCCGGCACCCAGGTCGAGCACGCGGTCGCCAGGATGGCAGTCGAGCAGGAGAAGCAGCGTTGACAGATCGAACAGCCAGCGCAACCCCTGGTCGTGCGTAGCGGGTGAAAGAGGGAAGAGCCCCGCGGCGAAGACATCGATGACGGGGTCGTTCGGGTCGCTCATCGGTCGTAGACTAGCATGCAGGTTCGTGCCCTCAGGAGAGTTGACCGTGAGCCCAATCATGACGTGGAGCAGACCTTTGGTGGCGATCGCCCTGGCGGTGATGGCCGTGCCCGTACCGGGCGTCGTTGCGCAGGACAATCGCATCGACATGGTGGCGCCGACGGCGCCAGAACTGGCCTCATTTGGCGAGTACGCGATCGGCGTGCGCACGATTCAGGCGACCGATAAAAACCGCCCAGACATCCTGAAGACGACTGAAGGCGGACCCGTGGCGCGCTACGACCGGGCGCTCACGCTCGAGGTCTGGTATCCCGCGAGCCTCGGGGCGTCCGAGCGTCCTGGCGGCGAGTACCGGGCCATCACGCGCAATCCGGCCGTGACGGCCACGCTGCACGGCCGGGCCGTGCGTGACGCGACGCCACTGGGTGCCGGTGGGCCGTTCCCGCTCGTGATCATCTCGCACGGCTACCCGGGCAACCGCTACCTGATGAGCCATCTGGCCGAGAACCTGGCCAGCAAAGGCTACGTCACGGTCTCGATCGATCACGCCGAGAGCACCTACGACGACATGAAGAACTTCGCCAGCACGCTCTACAACCGCCCGTTCGATCAGCTCTTCGTCTTGAACGAGATGGCGCGTCTGGCCTCGCCCGAATCGGGCAGTTTTCTGGCGGGCCGCGTTAACGCGTCGCGGACCGGCCTGGTGGGCTACTCGATGGGCGGGTATGGCCTCGTCAACGTGATCGGCGGCGGCTATCGCACGGCTGCCGCCACGTTCCAGGGGGCTCCTCCCAACCGTCTGTTGCTCGATCGCGGCGCGGACACTCCGGCCTACCGGGCCTCGATCGATCCGCGCATCAAGGCGACCGTGGCCATTGGCCCTTGGGGTATGCACGTGGGCTACTGGGACGCCGCTGGCCTGGCCGGCATCCGCACGCCGACACTATTTGTAGCCGGTAGCGCCGACGAGGTCTCGGGGTACGAGAAGGGCACGCGCGCCATCTTCAGTGGCGCCGTGAACGCCGATCGCTACCTGCTCACCTTTCTGAACGCCAATCACAACGCCGCGGCCCCGATTCCGGCCCCGGCCGAGACGTATGTCTATTCTGAGACGCAACGGTCATTTCCGTTCGTGCACTACGCCGACCCCGTCTGGGACACGGTACGCATGAACAACATCCTGGCGCATTTTGCGACCGCGCACTTCGACGCGCACGTCAAGGGCGACGTGACGAAGCGCTCCTACTTTGACGTGGTGCCACACGGCAAGGACGGCGTGTTTGCGATGGACCGCGACGGCACACCGCAGCCGACCCACACCTACTGGAAGGGCTTCAAGCGCGGCACCGCCGTGGGCCTCGTGCTCGAACACGGCACGCCGGCCGCAAAGCCAGCGCCGTAGATCCCCCACGTTCACCACCGTGCGTGAGGCGACACGGCATCGCCGACGGCGGGGTCGGGGTGTCCAGGCAGCAGGTGTGTTTGTGGTGCGTCAGTTCCCACC
>JANMDX010000347.1:0-10978 GCA_031376505.1 Acidobacteriota bacterium | reverse complement strand
GTGCGCTTCAGATCGTCGATGTCGACGAGCAACAGCACGGCCCCATCCACCACGTTGTCGATCGTCACATACGGACGCACACGCAGCGAGAACCATCGCCCCTGCGTATCCCGCACTTCACGTTCATCGGGCCGCAACGTGCCGATCACCGCGGTGATGAACGCGTCCAGGTCGGGCAGCACGACGTCGTGCCGGATCTGGCTCAGGGGGCGTCCCACATCCGACGCCTGCAGGTTGAAGCGCTTCTCGGCCTGCGCGCTGAACCGGCGCACGGTCAGGTCGCGGCCGAGCAGCACGATGACCATGTGCGCCGACGCCTGCACGTTGACCAGGTCGCTGTTCAGGCGGCCCAGTTCGGCGTTCCGATGGGCCATCTCGTCGTTCACGGTGGTGAGCTCTTCGTTGGCCGACTCGAGTTCCTCTTTCGAGGTCTCGAGTTCTTCGTTCATGCTCTGCAGTTCCTCGTTGGCCGACTGCACCTCTTCGCTCGAGGTTTGCAGTTCGTCGTTCGCCGCGTCGTGCTGCTCCTGGGTGGCCTGCAGGAAATCGCGGGCCTCAGCCAGTTCCTGCTCCAGCGCGGCGATGCGGATCGCCGCGGCGCCACGTGTGCGGCGGACGCGAGCCGCCGGGGCGCGCAAGGGCGAGGCCGCACCAACGCCGCCTGACTCCTGGAAGAGGATCAGGAAGCAGGGCTGGTCCAGATTCCGCAGCGGCACCACTTCCACCCGCACGGTACGGGCGACGCCGTCGTCGTCGAGGCGGATGTCGTCCTTGCGGACGGGTTCGTTGCGCGTCCTCGCCGTGTTGATGGCGGTGCGCAAGGGCGCCACCAGCGCTGAGCGCGCCATCTTGAGCACGTTGAAGGTGGCCTTGCCCGATGCAGGTTCGAGGTAGGCGCCGGTCTGGCCGCGGAACTGGAGGATCTGCAGGTCGTCGCTGACCAGCACGGCCGGCGGCGCGAACCGATGCACCGTGACCCGGTCAGCTTCGCGCTGGGCATCGAGCTCGGGGCGGCTGCCACGCGAGGCCGGCTCGATGCCGGGGTCGGCGGCCTCGCCCACGGCCTGGGCTGGCCCTGACGGCCTGCTCTCGGGCCGGCGTTGCATCGGCAGGTGAAACTCGGGCGTGGGCACGGCCTTCTTCACGTAGATCTTGTGTTTTTTGTCCACCGGGTCGAAGAGCTCCGTGAAGGCGCCGATCGTCTCGGACGCGCCCAGATACAGATACCCACCCGCGCGCAGCGCGTAGTGGAACACGGGAAACACCCGCTGCTGCAGGGCGGGTTCGAAGTAGATCAGCAGGTTGCGGCAACTGATGAGGTCCATGCGCGAGAAGGGCGGGTCGGTGATGACGTTCTGCCGGGCGAACACCACCATGTCGCGCAGCGCCTTGGTCACGCGGTAGCCGCCGCTCTCCTCCACGAAGAACCGCTGCAGCCGTTCTGGCGACAGGTCCTCCGCGATGCTGCGTGGGTAGAATCCACGGCGGGCCGTGTCGAGCAGCGTGTCGTTCAGGTCGGTGGCGAACACCTGCAAGCGCCGTGGCTCGGCCGCGGCGTCGGCCGCTTCGGCATACGCCATCGCGACCGAATACGCCTCCTGGCCGGTGGAACAGCCGAGCCCCCAGGCGCGAATGGGCTCGCCGCCCGGGCTTTGCAGCAGCGCCGGAAACACCATGCGCCGCAATACGTCGAAGGCCTCGGCGTTGCGGAAGAAGCTCGTCACGCTGATCAGCGTGTCCTGGAACAGCGCGTTGAGCTCCGGCGTGTTGCCACGCAGGAACGCGGTGTAGTCGGCCGGCGCGCGCTGCTTGGTCACGACCATCCGCCGCATGATGCGCCGCTGCACCGTGCTGGTCTTGTAGAGCGAGAAATCGACCCCGGTGTGGGCGCGCAGCAACCGCAGGATGGGGGCGATGCTGGCCGGCGTGACCGCCGCATTGGCCGGGCGAGGCGTGTCCCCCACCGGGCTCGAAGGCGAGGTGCCGTGCTTGGCCACGGCCGGGTGGGTCGCGATGCGCGCGAGTTCGCGCGCGATCTCCCTTGGCGCCAGCACGAAGTCCACGCAGCCGGCGGCCACCGCGCTGTGCGGCATCGAGTCGTACTTCGCCGACTCGTTCTGCGCGAACGTGATGCCGCCCTCGGCCTTGATGGCTTCGAGTCCCAGAGTGCCGTCGGTGGCCGTGCCCGAGAGAATCACGCCGATGGCCAGGGGTCCGCTATCGTGCGCCAAGGTCTCGAAGAAGAAGTCGATCGAGCGATGGGGGGCACGTGTGTCGGGCCTGGGCTGCAACGTCAACACGCCGTCTTCGAGGGTGAGGTCGGTATTGGGCGGGATGACGTAGACGTGGTTGGGTTCCACGCGCTGGTTGTCGGTGACTTCGTGCACCGGCAGCGCCGTGACGCGGCCCAGCAACTTCGCGAGGGCGCTTTCGTGCTGCGGGTCGAGGTGCTGCACGAGCACGAAGCCCATGCCGGTATCGAGCGGCAGGTGCGTGAGGAGCTCCGTAAACGCCTCGAGCCCGCCCGCGGAGGCGCCCACGCCGACGATGGGAAACGCCGCCGGAGGTGCGGCGCCCGATGGGCCAGGCACGGGGGCAGCGATGCGGGGCGAAGCGTGGGAGGGTTCCGCGCGGCGGCTGCTCATCGGGTTGGCCTGGAGGTAGCAATGCAGTATGCATCGAGTGGTGCGCGGACTGCCCGGGCCCACTCGATGGTGCCCGCCTGCCACGGATTGCGCGGCGAGGCCGCCTTCGTCCCGGCGCCGCTCGGTGATGCTGCCAACGCCTCGGTTCGAGTGATGCGCGGGGTGCCACTCTTGTGTCACGGGTTTCCGGACGTGAGCAGAGCGACGTCCGGCGCGGTTCACGACCCGGCCTCCGTCGGCGGTCCCGTCACCCATGTTGCGCCCGCCGGCGCTCGTGGCCTGCGTGGAACAGTCCTTGCTGGTTCGCGACGTGATGAACACCAACGAGCCACCCACACATGATGTCGCCGTCGCCTGGTAGTGCCCCGCTCGGCGCCCGCCGCCGGCTCGTCCCGCCAGACATCGGGACCGGGATAGCCGTGACCGCGGCGGTCAGCGTGCCGGCGCCGAGAGCGCAACCGACCGCCACTGCCATCCTGAGTGCGCTGACCGATGCCGTCATCACCACTGACCGCGCCGGTCGTGTCAGCTATATGAACCCGGCGGCGGAACGCGCCTGCGGCCGGTCGCACACTGATGTGCTGGGCGGCACCCTGGGGCGACTTCTCCGTCGCGACCCACGCCGGGCGCGACGAATCGACGACGGCGCCAGCGACAGCGAGCCGCACATCTACCAACTGATCTGCCGCTCCGGCGCGCTGCGTAGCATCGAGGTCTGCGAAGCAGTGCTCGCGGACGAGCGAGGGTTGCCCGCAGGACGGGTCTTCGTATGTCGGGACGTCGGCGCTGCCCTGGCGTTGTCGCAAGCCATGCACCACGGTGCGCTGCACGATGCCCTCACCGGCCTCACCAATCGGCGAGGTCTGCTCGAGCGACTGCAGGAAGGCCTCACTACCGCCGAGCGACTCGGCAAGCCTATGGCGGTGTGCTTCCTCGATGTCGACGGGCTCAAGGGCGTGAACGACTCCGAGGGGCACAGCGGCGGCGACCAACTGCTCCGTTCGATTGCGCACCGGCTCTCGGCGTCGGTCCGCGCGTCCGACACGGTCGCGCGCACCGGCGGTGATGAATTCGTCGTGGTCCTGCATCGCCTGGAACACGCCCGTGACGCGGCGGTGGTGACCCACTCGTTGACCCGCCGGCTCGCGCGGCCGCATCGGATCGGCGGCAAGCTGATCGAAGCCACCGCCAGCATGGGCTGGGGGTTCTACCCGGAAGACGGCCGTGATGCGCAGTCCCTCCTGGCGACCGCCGATCGCGCGATGTACGTGGCCAAGCGAGCGCGGGTGGCCTCCTGCGCCGACAACCGGCCTCAGCCGCACGAGGACGCCGGCGGCCTGCCTGGGAACCGGCTTGTCCCATGACGGCGGCCGGCTACCTCGTTTCGGAACGCGCCGGGCTCAACCGTCGTCGGTTTTGCCGCCCGGAAGGTCGCACCCCGTCCAGGCTGGCACGCTTGATGCTAATCACACATGCGGAGGGGCACCATGCGCGTATCAGTTCTGGCCGTTGTGTTGTTCGTCGGGTTCGATGCGGCGGTAGCGGCCACCGTGAGTCGCGGACCCGTTGCCGTGGATGGTTTCACCAAGGCGGCTCGAGCGCCGGAGCAGGGACGTGGTCAAGGCCGCGGACGAGCCCAGGCTCCAGGGCAGATCAAGCAGCGCTTCTGGGCGATGGACGAGAACGGAGATGGGTCCATTTCGCGCGCCGAGTGGACCGGCACCGATCAGTCGTTCCGCGTGCACGACTGGAATCGCGACGGCGTGTTGTCGGGCACCGAACTGCGGGAAGCCGCAGGGGACGCCACACAAGTGGGTACCGACGAGTACGACACCAATAGCACCTTGACCGACTGGACGGCGGCACGCTTCACCAGCCTTGATCGGAACCGCGATGGTCGGGTGACCGCGGCCGAGTGGCTTTACGACATCGACAGCTTCCGCCGCGCCGACCGCAACCGGGACAACGTGCTGACGCGCGTGGAATTCCGCGGCGGCGACTTCGACGACGATCGCGGTGACAGCTTCGACAACCTGGATCACGACGGCAACAATCGTGTCACCAGACAGGAGTGGCACGCCAGCGCCGAGGCGTTCGCGTGGCTGGACCGCAACCGCGATGGCATCCTCAGCCGCGCTGAAGTGCAAGGCGCTGACGATGAGACGCTCCAAGGCGACGCGTTCGGACGCCTCGACGGCAATCATGACAACCGCGTCACTCGTGAAGAGTGGGGATGGTCCTCGGGCAGCTTCGATCAGCGCGACGCCAACGGCGACGGCATCCTGAACCGCCGTGAGATGTCCGAGGCTGCGCCGGAGGGCAGCAAGGAAACCGCGACCGTGCGCGTCGGCGGCACGACCCGCTGGGTCGACACCGGCGTCTACCTGCATGCCGGCGACCTCGTCCGCTTTCAGGCGAGCGGCCGCGTCCAGTTGAGCACCAATGCCGACGATGCTGCCGAGCCGGGGGGCGCGCGCCGGCGGGCAGCGTCAGCACCGCTGCCGGACCAGCCGGCCGGGGCGCTCATTGCCCGAGTCGAGCAGGGCGGGCCGGTGTTCGTCGGCGCCAATACCGCTGCGATCAGGGCCACCCAGACCGGGCGACTCTATCTGAGCGTGAACGACGACCACCTGGCCGACAACATCGGCGAGTTCGAGGTGGCGATCACCGTGCAGCGCAGCGCCACCAACTAAAAGGGGCGCGGTCGGCACGTGCCATCGGCCAGGAGACGGAACATGAGCGAACGGATGACGACGACGAGCGATCGATGGCTGCGTGTGATGGCGACGGCGCGGCAGCACTGGGACAAACTGACCGACGACGATCTCGCCAGCGTGCACGGCAACACCGAGCGGCTCATCAGCGCCCTGCAGCAGCGCTACGGGCTCGCGCGCGCGCAGGCGTTGAAGGAACTGTCGGCGTGGCGGCGGACGCTGCAGACGCCGCTACGCGGCGTGGGGGCGTCATGACCCAGACCGCCACCATGACTCCTGATCCGCCGCCCGGCACAACCGGCGGCGCCTCCGATGCTGCCGCCCGATCACCCGCAGGCGCCCGACCTGCCGCGCACAGTGAGGGCGACCGCTCGCTGACGCGTCACACCTGATCTTCGAACACCAGCGCGACGCTCTCGCCCAGCCGTTGACGCCAGCCGCGCTCCCGCCACGCCTCGAGCGTCACGCGCTGGCAGGCGGCCAGGTCGAGGTCGAAACGCTGCTCGTAGTCGCCGGCCTGGCCCAGGTCGAACACCGACACGTTGCTTTCTTCGTTGTGCGCGAACGAGCGATTGTCGAAGTTGGTCGTGCCAATGGTCATCCACCGCCCGTCGAGCACCATCACCTTGTGGTGCAGCATACTGGCCACCACTAGCGCTGAGTGCATCGCCGCGCTCGACTCGGCTGCCGCCGACGCGCGCACGACCCTCGCCGGCACCGAGAGGCGCATCTGCAGACCCGCTGGAGCTGCTGGCAGGCGGCACGGTGGTAGCCGACACCACGCGTCTCGAGATGATCCCTGACACGGTCAACCACTGGGCGCACCATCGCGGCCAGATGACGGTGTACTTGCGCCTGATGGGCGCGAAGGTGCCGGCGCTCTACGGCCCGTTGGCCGACGACAATCGTTTCGACTGACGAAGGCTGGTCTCAGCCACCCGCGACGCATGGGCCAGCCACCCGGCCCATGCGCCGCAGGGATTTCTACCGAACCGCCGCTTTCGGCGCAGGCTTGCCCTGAATGGCGGCCGCGCGTTCGAGCACTCGTGGATGCTGCACGCCCACCGCCAGCACCGTGGCGATCTCGCGACGCGCATCGGCCCGGCGTCCGTTCTTGAAGAGCGCCCACGCGTAGGCTTCGCGCGTGTACACGTCACCCCGGCGCGCGATTTCCAGCTCGGCCAGCTTCAGCGCCTCGATGGGCTTCTTGCCCGCCCCCGCGAAGTAGGCAATCAGCTCGCGGTTGGCGTTGTCTTCGCTCTTCATCTCGGCCCGCGCGCCGGCTTCGAACGCGACGTAGGTCGTGGCGGCCTTGGCCGTGAGTCCCGCGCGCGCTTCCGCCTCGGCCAGCTCGTAGAGGTTCTCGGGGTGCGGCGCCGCCGTGTAGCGCTGCTGCTGCAGGTCGGCCGCCTCGCGGTGCCGCTGCTGCGCCGTGCGCACGTCGGCCAACTGACCGAGCGCGTAGTGGTAGTGGGGGAAGAGCTCGAGCGCCTGCTCGAGCGCCTGTTCCGCCGCCGCGGGCTTGCCGCGCACGAGTTCCAGGTGACCGATCTGCGTGAGCACCCACGCGCGGTCTTCGGTCTCTTGATACGGCATGCGGTTGAACGCCGACTGCATCAGTTGGATCGCGCCTTCGATGTCGCCGAACAGCTCGCGCAGATACGCCGCGCGCGTCAGCGCCGGGATGTTGCCAGGCCGCAGGTCGAGCATCCACTGCGCCGTCTTCTCCGCGTCGTCGTACTTGCCGAGTTCGATGTTGGCATCAGTGAGCATGCCGTAGACCATGAGGTCGTCGGGCACTTTCTTGTTGAGCGCGGTGGCAAGCGTGAGCGCCTCGGCGAAGCGATGCTGGCCGAGCAGGGCCCAGGTGCGCACCTTGAGCGCCTCGAAGTTGTCGGGCGACAGGGCCAGCGACGTCTTCACGGCCTCGTCGGCCTGCTGGTAGAAGCGCGGGTCGGCCGTTTCGCGAGCGCGCTGCGTGAGCGCCAGCGCCAGCTCGTTGTAGCCGTGGAAATGTTTCGGGTCGCGCGTGATCTTCTTGTGCGCGATGGCCATTTTGCGCTGCGCCGGCGTCTCCATGCCGAGTGACGCCGCCGTTGGGGCCGCCGTCGGCGCGGTCTGTGAAGCAGGTGCGGGCCACGACGGTTGCGCGGAGGGCGCCTGCGCGCTCCCCGCCACCACCGCCGCCGCGAGCATCAGTCTGATCGTGGTCATGAGTGAGTCTCCCGGCGCCTGCACTGGTTAGTTCGGAGGGCACACGCCCGCGCAACCCGGCTCGGTCGGGTCGACGTGGCGGCTGCTGCGGCCATCGTGCGCCGGCGGCACGAAGGGGAAGGTGGCGCGCTTCGGCATGTCGTTCACGTTCACGCCGTCGCCGATGCGCGTGCCGTAGGTGGTCGGATTGACCAGAATGCCGCCGACGACGCGTGCCGCGATATCAGTCACGTCGTCGTCAGGCCGCCGTCCGTTGGGGAAGCCCGCGGCGTCGTTGTTGTTGGGGTTGGTGTCGAGCAGGGTGAGCAGGCCGAGGCGCTGTTGCTGCGCGGCCGGGGTGGGCGGCACACCCGTGTTGAGCCGCAGCAGATCGGCCACCGGTCCGTCGGGTGTGCCCGCCGGAATGGTGGGCCCACGGTAGACGACGAGCGGCGCGAGGTCGACGCGGTCGCCCGGCGGAATCGGGATGCCGATCGACTGGAAGATGTCGGCCAGGAGCGGCCGCGCGAAGAACGCCACGAACTGGCCGTCGTTGGTCGGGTTCTCCATGCTGAAGCGATCCTTCGAGCCGGTGCCGATGATCAGCTCGTTGATGAGCGGATTGCCCATGCGCTGCACCTGCCGCCACGGCCCGGAGGTCTGGTTGCCGGCGCCTTCACGGGGCGCGCGGCGCACGGTGATCTGCTGGCGCGAGGTGGTGGCGTAGGTGCCGAGCACGGCTTCCCGTTCGCTATTGGTGTGCTGGCGCAAGTCGCTCGTGAGCAGTGCAATCGGAATCTCGATGGCAATCGTGTTCACGTTGAAGCCCGACACGTCGTCGGGCGCGACGTTGACGGTGTTGTTGGCGTCGTCGGTGGCCGACAGCACGCCGCCGCCGGCCGCGGTGCGGAAGTTGAGCGAGTCGAACGCCGCCCCGAGATCGATGTAGAAGGGGTCGTCGGTGGTGCCGGCAAACGTCTTGATGCCGTAGCCCAGGTCGTAGATGCCCTGGTCGTAGAGCGCCTGGTAGTTGGGCATGGTGCGCGGCCCCACGTTCGAGGGCACGGTGTAGAGTCGGCGGCCGGCCGACAGCTCGAAGCGCTGGTTGCCCTTGATCGCCACGACGGTATAGCTCTGCCGGCTGCCCAGGCCCTGCGAGCCGGGGCCGTCGAGCGCGGTGATCGGCGGAATGCCCACGAGGTTGCCGACAAAGCCGGTGAACACGCCTGGGTTCCGCTGCTCGGTCTGGAAGCGGAACTGCAACGTGATGTCTTCCGCCGCGTCGTGGTTGTTGTCGATTTTCATCTCGTAGAGAATCTCGGGATCGAACGGGAAGTAGTTCGGGCCGTTGGACGGCTCGAGCAGGGGGTCGACCGACAGCACCATCGTCATCTTCGACGGGTCGTCGTAGCTCACGAATGAGTACCAGTCGGTGATGTCGGCGGCGCGGTCGAGCGCGGTGATCGGCGCCTCACGATGGCTGGCGGTGTACACGGCCAGCGGGGCGGCGATGACCGCCACGGCGAGGGCGGTTTTCAGTCGAATGCGAGTCATGGACGTCGTCTCCTTTGAGTGGGTGGATGGGCGACTGGCGCGAGCGCGAACGGACGGGCTGTCGTGCAAATCTGGTGCTGCGTGAAGGCGCAACGATCAGCCACGGACGCGGCTGGTACGCCAGCCGGCCATGGCCGTGCGTACCCGATCGCGCACGGGCCGGTCAGCCAGCCGCACCGGGAACTCGGCGCGGTGGCGCGCCAGCAAGCCGACGATCGCCTGCTCGCGCATGCGAACGCGATCTTCAGGGGTGGTCGGCCGGGCGCCGCGCACGACCTCACCGGGGTCCTCGGGAACGACGCACCGGGCTTCGAAGGAGCTCAACTGGCTACCGACATTCATTGGGAAACTCCGCTGATGAGTGGCGACGATTCACGCGAGGCCTGGGGTCGAACTTCGCGAGGTAGGAGGCGCGCTGCCACATCTCGGTACCGCTCGACTCAGTCGTGGCATGTCGTTGCACCACGCGGCCACTGCTCCCCGAACGCTTCAAGTGACGTGCCATCGCCAGCGGGCAGTTGGCACGTCGTTGGCAGTGGGCAGGGTCGAAGAGCCATTTCTCGACATGAGGGAAGCCCTCTCTTCCGAGAAACGGTAGCCGCTGACACATTGCACGACTCGCGTGTGCACGAGGGAACGACCATGGCGCCACCAGTGACGACAACCAACGCCCACGGCGCGCAGCGGCGCTACGACGAGCTCAAGCACATGCTCACGGCGCGCGGTCGCGTGCTCTCGGAAGAAGTCCACGGCCAACTGCGCGGCGTACGCGCCGACGTCACGGCGCGGTCCCACGATGGCCAGGACGATGGGGAACAGGCGGACACCGACCTGCAGGACGAGATCCGCCTGGCTCTGATCCAGTTGAAGGCCGAAACGCTGAACAAGGTGAACGAGGCGCTATCGCGGCTCGACGATGGGCGCTACGGGTGGTGCCACGAGTGCGCCGGACAGATCGCCGAACGGCGGCTGCGGGCGCTGCCGTTCGCCGTGCGCTGTACTGGCTGCGAGCAGTCTCGGGAGGTCGCCAATCAGCACGCGCAGGCGCGCGCGCGGCGAGACCCGCCCCTCGTCCACATAGGGCTCTGACATCATGTCCCGCAAGTCGCGTCGAGGGGGACCGAGCACGACGCGCCCCCAGGGGCGCGCCGCACTCGAATGCGTGCTGGCTCTACCGGCCGTCACCGTCTGAGTCGCCTGGGATGGCCTTCTCGACGCGGTGCCAGCCGTCGCGCACGGCGTGCACGGCGTCAGTCCAGCCCAGCTGCGAGTTGGTCTTGACGGCATCCCACTTGCTCTCGAGGTGCGGCTCGGCAGCATCGAAGGTGGCGTAGCCGTTGCCGACCGACTCCCAGCCGAAGCGGTAGGCGTCCTGATAGTCGGTATAGGGCGCACCCCACTTCACGTAGGGCCGCGAGGCGTAGTTCTGCTGCCAGTAGATGTCCTCGACGCCCGGGTCGAACGCCGCGGCCACTCCGTGGCCCACCGCGCCCCCCGTCACTGCGCCCACCGCAGCGCCGACCACTGCGCCGACGGGACCACCGACGGCGGCACCCACGGCCATTCCGGCCACCGCGCCGCCCGCCGTGCCCACCGTCTCGCCAACCGGATGATTCTTCATCGTCTCATTCGCCATCTGCTGTCTCCAGGGTCTTCGTTGTCGAGTGCCTCAACGCCGAACTAGCGTTCGACGGTCAGCAGGTTCCGGACGACATAGCCGGTGGCCTTGGCCGTGGCGATGTCCCCCGCCAGCGTCTTCTGAGCCTCCGTCGGCACGCGACCGTTGAGCGTGACCGTCTTGGTCACGTGATCGGAGTTGACGTTGATGTTGCTGGCGTCCACCCGCGTATCGAGGGTGAGCGCCACCTTCAC
>JANMDX010000333.1:0-1604 GCA_031376505.1 Acidobacteriota bacterium | reverse complement strand
CCGGCCCAGACGCCGTCCGTTATTGCGGTACTGCTCGATCGTGTCTTCGTTGTGGATGCCGGTGACGAGCCGCTCGTAGACCAAGTGCAGCAGCGCCATCCCGGGCGCTTCGTAGATGCCGCGGCTCTTCGCCTCGATGATGCGATTCTCGATCTGATCGCACATGCCCAGACCGTGGCGGCCGCCGATGACGTTGGCTTCGGTGAAGAGCGCCAGCGCATCCGGGAAGGTACGGCCGTTGAGGGCGACCGGCTGACCCTCCTCGAACCGCACGCTCACGGTTTCGTGCTTCACGGCCACATCTTCGCGCCAGAAGGCCGCGCCCATGATGGGCTGCACGATGGTGATGCCCTTGTTCAGGAATTCGAGATCCTTGGCTTCGTGCGTCGCTCCAAGAATGTTCGAGTCGGTCGAATACGCCTTCTCGACGCTCATCTTGTACTCGAAGCCGTGCGCGATCATGTACTCCGACATCTCTTTGCGCCCGCCGAGTTCGTCGATGAACTGCTGGTCGAGCCACGGCTTGTAGACGCGCAGATGTGGATTGGCGAGCAGGCCGTAGCGATAGAATCGCTCGATGTCGTTGCCCTTGAACGTGCTGCCGTCGCCCCACACGTTCACGTCGTCTTCGCGCATCGCCACGACGAGCATCGTGCCCGTGACCGCGCGGCCCAGCGGCGTGGTGTTGAAGTAGGTGGCGCCGCCGGTGGAGATGTGGAACGCACCGCACTGGATGGCCGCGATGCCCTCGGCCACCAGTTGGGGGCGGCACTCGATGAGCCGCGCCTGCTCGGCGCCGTAGGCCATGGCCTTCTTCGGAATGTCGTCGTAGTCCTGCTCGTCGGGCTGGCCGAGATTCGCCGTGTAGGCGTAGGGTATCGCGCCCTTGGCGCGCATCCAGTGCAGTGCCGCACTGGTGTCGAGTCCCCCTGAGAACGCGATGCCGACTTTCTCGCCGATCGGAAGTGCCTGAAGAATATTGCCCACGACGATCCCCTGGATGATGTGAAGGCCTCGATCTTACAGTGCCCGTGCCGCCGCCGGAAACAGCCGCGCGAAGTTGCCGCCCGTCACAAGGGCCATCTGGTCGCTGGTGGCGCCCGCCGCCGTCATGGCCGCGCGCTGTTCATCGAGCACGCGGCGCACCCAGCCACGCGGAAAGAACGACGAGTCGGATCCGAACAGCAGCCGCTCTGCGCCGACCACCGCGAGGGCGGTGCGGAACACCTCCACGAGAGTGAGTCCCGGTGTGTATTTCACCCAGCCGTTCGAGCTGGACGTGTCGAGATACACGTTGGGGCAGACGTCACCGAGCATCAGCGCCTCCCGGAACAACCCCGCGCCGAAGTGCGGGATGACGACCGGCACGTGCGGGTGCGACAGGGCCAGGCCCTGTAGATGAAGGGGATTGCCGAAGCGCATGTCGAAGAGACTGGGCAAGCCGAGCTTGGCCCGTACGCCGACCGAGAGTACCCCGCAGTGCACGAAGATGGCCGTGCCCGGCGACGATGCCGCCGCGGTGAATACGCGCGCTACCTCGGGGCCGTGCAGCGCGTAGCGGTGCATGGCCGGGAAGAGGCACACGCCGCGCAGGCCGTGGGCCG
>JANMDX010000300.1:0-8867 GCA_031376505.1 Acidobacteriota bacterium | reverse complement strand
CCACCGCCTCCTCGACACCCGCCTGGATTCAATCCCCATAGCCGGCACCTGGGTCGCGGTTTCGTCCAACACGTTTTTAGTCCACCGTCGCGGCGGTGCCAGGTCTCGCCGCATCCCGACGTTTTCCCGCCGCGCCGCCAGACTAAAAACGCTCTGCATTCTCGGACTCTGGCCCGCCAACCCCGGGACATTTCCCTCTTCGGCGCGGAAACGCCTTGCCGCCGACGTCGTCGGGGAGTCCCTCGAACGGACGAGGGCCGCGATGCGTTGAGGGTATACTCTGCAAGCGAGCCTGAGGCGTATCGGTAGGCAAGATGCTTGACAGGCACGATCCGGAAGATCAGCATGCCGCACTGGCAAACCACATGAATCCCCACCCGACGTTCGATGTGTCTCATAGGCAGTGGCTGGGCATCACACTCGGCATCCTCGTCCTGGGCGCAGTCGCGCCCGCAGTGTCCGCCCAGTCGCTAGGGACCCTTCGCTGGCAGCTGCAGCTACTGCAACGTGTTGACACTGACGGTCGAGCAGCAGGGCGGCCAGTATCATATCGACGGCACCGATGACCTGTGCGGCGCCTCTCGCCTCGCCGGTGTCGTCGGTCGCGGTTTCCCGAATCCGGATGGCACGATTGGTTTCGGCCTCACGACAGTCTCGACAACCGGGGCGGCTCCGGTACACATCGATGCGCGGGTCAGCGTTGCGACGCTCGCCGGCTCCTGGACCGACAGTGCGGGCAACACCGGCACGCTCGCCTTCACGCCCGGCGCGTCAACGGGCGGACTGCCGCGCCCGATTCCTCCCGGCGGCATCGCTCCAGGCAGCATCAACGGTACGCAGATCGCGCCTGGCTCGATCACGGAGGTGCAACTCGCGCCGGAGGTGATGGCCAGGAGCGCAACGGCCAATGTCGTGGTCGTGGCTGGCACGTGCCCGGAGGGCCACTACATGCGCGGCGTCCTACCGGATGGCTCCCTCGTCTGTGATCCCGTCGGCACGCCTCCCACCAGGGGCGGCGCCGATACGCCCAACGCCGGATTGTACTCCTCTATCGCCATCGGTGCAGATGGCGTGCCGATGGTCGCCCACCTCGACGGGACTGGTTACCGGGTGGTGCTCACGCGCTGCAAGACGCCGGCGTGCGCCGACACGACGTCGAGGCCCGTGTCGCCGTCCAACGTGGGGTTATACACGTCTCTGGTGTTCGGCGCCGACGGGCTGCCATTCGTGAGCCATCAAGAAGTCTTGATCCATTCCCTCGCGACCACGCACTGTGACGACGCGACTTGCTCGACCGCCACGACGACGACCCACTTCAATTTCAGCGGCGGCTACTGGACGTCCGTGGCCATCGGCACCGACGGGCTGCCCATCATCAGCCACAGCAGTAGCTCCAACGGAGGTGGCCTGCGCGTCACCCATTGCAGCAACGCGACTTGCACCGTAGAGACGTCGACGAATCTGACTGGTGGCGGCGACTACACCTCCATCGCGATCGGGTCCGACGGCTTACCCGTCATCAGTCACTATAGCGCCGGCGACCTACGCGTGACTCATTGCAGCAACGCGACTTGTACAGTTGCGACATCGACGAACGTCGACACCGCCAACGACGTGGGCAAGTTTACGTCGATCGCCATCGGCACCGACGGCCTCCCCGTCATCAGCCACACGGACTCGACCAACGGCGAGTTGCGCATCACGCACTGTAGCAATGTGGCGTGCACTGTCGCGACGTCAACGAGCGTCACCTCGCCCAACTACGACGGTTTCTACACGTCGATCGCTATCGGCACGGACGGCTTTCCTGTCGTCAGCCACTACGACCTCGCCAACGGCGACCTGCGCGTGACCCACTGCAGCAACCTCACGTGCACGACCGCCACGTCCGCCAGCGTCGAGACCATGGGCGACGTGGGTCTGCACACGTCAATCGCAATAGGCGCTGACGGGCTTCCCGTCATCAGCCACTGGAGCCAGACGGGTCGGGCGTTGCTCTTACTCAAATGCAACAGCCGGACGTGCCAATAGGTTGCGGCGTATCCTGCGCCCGTCGTCTGGCGGCACGACGCACACCGTGGCGCGTGCTTGGGGCTGACGGGGCGGACCCCTCTGTCCGGTGGTCTGAGACGCAGCTTGGCGAGAAATGATGTCTCGGAGAACCCGGCACGATTGGTGGAGGTGCCGCGCACGGGCACTTCTTTCCGAAGCAGCTGCGTGTTGATGGCCGAGCATGGCCGAGGAACCAGGGCGCATCTATATGACGCCTGGCGCCCGATTGCAAGTCCTCGACGAAGTAGAGCATGCTCGCGAACAGGTCGGGCGACGTTGGCGTCAAGGTGTTGCTGGTCGTCAGTACGCCGGTCACGTGGCAACGAGGTGCCTTCGCACGCGGCAAGGGCGCACCACTACATCTTTGAAACTCCAACGCATGAACGGTCGGGTGAGTGACCGTCTGGGACGCAAGATATAAGGAACACTAGAGCGTTTTGTACTTGTACGTAGTTCCCGGGGCATGGTACTCCTCTCGGCGGAGGTGCCATGGCGCACTACTCGATGGATCTGCGCACGCGCGTGGTGCGGGACTCCGACGCTGGCATGTGCTCGAAAGACGTGGCGGTGAAGTATGCGGTGAGCCGCGCGTGGGTGGACCGGCTGAAACAACGGCGGCGTGAGACGGGGCAGGTTACGCCGCGCGTGCAGACCGTGTTCCGCCGGCGCGCGCTGACGGCCGAGCAGGAACATCGGCTGGGCCTGCTGCTGCTTGTGCAGCCGGACGCCACGTTGGCCGAACTGCAGACCGCACTGCCGACGACCGCCGCCTTGAGTACGCTGTGGCGCGCGATCGGGCGCCAGGGACTGACCTAAAAAACGGTCTACGCTGACGAACAACGGCGGCCTGACGTGGCCGCTGCGCGGCGCCGCCGGTGGGCGACGCAGGCGCTGCAGGACATGCGCGCGTATGTCTTTCTCGACGAGTGCGGCGTCACCACGGACCTGCTGCGCCGCTACGGTCGGAGCCCGCGGGGCACGCGGCTGCACGACTACACCCCATTCGGACAACGGCAGACGCCACACGGTCATCGCCGGATTGCGCCTGACTGGTCTCACGGCACCGGCCGTCTTCGACGGCCCGATCGACAACCCGTCATTTCTCGCCTCCGTCGACCAGGGGCTCGTCCCGACGTTGCGGCCCGGCGCGGTCGTCGTCCTCGATCACCTGATCATCCACACACAGCCCGAGGTGCGCGCCGCCATCGAACGCTGCGGGTTCCGAAAATTCTGACACCCACTCTTCCGGAAATTCTGGCACCACCGGCCGTGGCCGGAGGCGCTAAGAATCCCCTTTGCCCCAGGTTGCTTGGGGCAAGGGGGGAGGATGTTGGGCATGCTGAAACGACATGAGATTCAGGTATTACTGAAGGCCGGACACTCGCAGGCGGACGTGGCGCAGCTCACGGGGGTGTCGATCCGGTCGGTCAAGCGGGTGGTCAAGGAGGGCGACGTCACGCACGTCGATGACGCGGCGGAGCGTCTGACGCGCGGCATTGGTCGTCCCAGCCTGGTCGAGCATTTCCGGAAACTGATCGCGGATCTGCTAGAGCAGGAGCGCCATCTCAAGTCCGTGGAGGTGCTGCGTCGCATGCGCCTCGCGGGGTACACGGGACAGAAGACCGCGCTCTTCGCGGTCATTGCCGCGGTCCGGCCGAAGGACCGGACACCGCTGGTCCGGTTTGAGGGCCTGCCGGGCGAATTCAGGCAGCACGACTTCGGCCAGGTGGACGTCGAGTATCACGATGGGGCGATCCAGCGGATCCGATTCTTCGCCTCGCGGCTGAAGTATTCACGGACGATCCGCGTGTCGCTGGTGCCCGATGAAACGACGGAGACATTAATCCGCCATTTCGCCGACCATCTCCAGAGCTGGGGCGGGGCTCCCCTGGTGAGCGTCTTTGATCGACCCAAGACCGTCGCGCTCAAGTGGGGGCGCGACGGCGTCGTCACCGAATGGAATCCCACCTTTGCCTACGCCGTCCTCGAGCTGGGTGTCGGCGTCGACGTGTGCTGGCCCTATCGCCCGCAGGAAAAAGGGTCGGTCGAGAATTTGGTGGGCTTCGTCAAGGGCTCCTTCTTCAAGCAACGGCGCTTCCACGACGCGGCGGATCTCCAAACGCAACTGGCCGAGTGGCACCGCGAGGTCAATGACGCGCGCCCCTGTCGTGCCACGAACACGATTCCGGCGGTGCGTCTCGCCGAAGAGCAGCCGCGCCTCCGGGCCCTCAAGGTCCGGCCCGACGACCTGGCGCTGCGCGTCCCGGTCTATGTCGGGCCCACGGGCACCGTGGTGCACGATACCCATCCCTACTCGATGCCGCCGGAGGCGATCGGTATGGCCGGCACGCTCTATCTGTACCGCGATCGGATCCGGATCGTCGCCGGACGCTTCGACGTCGGACACGCGCGACAATTCATCCGCGGCGAAGGATCGACGTTGCCCGACCATCGCGCGGCGCTCGTCGCCGCCGTGTCGGGCAAACGTGCCACACGCTATCTCAAGCGCCAGCAGTTACTGGACCTCGGCGCGCCGGCCCTCGCCTACCTGACCGAGATTGTGCATCGGCGCCCGAAGGACTGGATCCGGGATGTCGACCACCTCCACGACCTGCTTCAGCACCACGGGCCGGACCGCGTGCGCCGGGCCTTCGAGGACGGCTTGCGCACGCAGGTCTTCGGCGCGCCGCACATCGCGCGCGCGCTGCAAGGCTCGGACTCGCTTTTTGTGGAGGGCCCGACCCAATGACCACGTCGCCCGCTCACCCGCCGGGGCCGGATCTCTCCGCGCTCGCACTCGACGCGCTGCTCAAGCGACTCCACTTGGCCAATATGCGTCGTATCCATCCAGACGCGATCACACGCGCCGAGGAGGAGCAGTGGTCCTATCGGGACTTTCTCGCGCTGCTCGTCGCGGCAGACGTGGCGCATCGCACGCAGACCCGGCTGCAACGGCTCACGCGCCGCGCGCAGTTCCCCTATCTCAAGACGATCGAGGATTTCGATTTCACGCTGCAATCCCAGCTGCGCGCCTCGCTGCTGGGCTCGTATCTCGCGCCCGACTTCGTGACCGACGGCCGGTCGCTGATCCTGCACGGGAAGACCGGACGCGGCAAGACGCACCTGTCGGTCGCCATCGCGTACCGCGCGATCCAACACGGCTTCGACGCGCGCTTCACCACCGCCGCGCACTTGATCGAGGACCTGTCCAACGCCGGCCGCACCGGACGCCTCCATGACGCACTCGACCAGTACACACACCCGCATGTCTTGGTGATCGACTAATGGTGAGACCTCGGTAATGTGGAGTTGCCGTCACTATCATCAGCGATCGTGGCCGGAGTGAGTCGCGGCACTCCACATTACCTGTGGCTGTCAGAGCGCTTCGAGCCATTCGAGAATCGACGAGTCCCGACGCCATCGAGTCGACCCGTTGACGATGCCGGTGGGCCGCGCTTGCTGCAGGGCCTTGCGTTTCAGATCGAGATCAATGGTCGCGTAGCGCGTCGTCGTGGTCACGCTCGCATGGCCGAGCCATTGGCTGATAGTGGTGATGTCGACGCCGGCTTTGAGCAAGTGCACCGCAGTGCTGTGCCGCATGCTGTGCGGATGGAGGCGTTTGGTGGCCAGCGTCGGTGTCGTGCTCTGGGCCAGGCGGCAGTACTTGCGGAGCAGATAGCGCACGCCGAAGCGGGTCAGGCGGCTCCCGCGATGATTCTCGAACAAGGCCTCGCGGGGCGCCTGCGCGTCGCCCCGCTCGATGAGCCAGGCGCGCAGGACGTCGGCGGTCTGCGGCCAGAGTGGGCAGAGCCGTTCCTTTCGGCCCTTGCCCATCACGCGTACGTGGGGTGGGGCCTCGAGGCGGAGATCCCCCACGGAGAGTGTCACGATCTCTTGCACGCGCGCCCCCGTGTTGAACATGGTGGTGAGGAGCGCGTAGTCGCGCCGGCCGTCAGGCACGGTGCGGTCCACCGCTGCGAGGACCGCGCGCACTTCGGGCTCTTCGAGGTACTCGACCGATCGGCTGGTGGTCCGCTTGAACGGCACCGCGAGCACGCGCTGGCACTGCTCGACCGCTTCCGGGGCGTCAGCCGCGCAGTAACGGAAAAACGCATGGAGAGCGGCTAACCGCACATTGCGCGTCGCCACGCAATTGTGCCGATCGGACTCCAAATGCTGCAGGAAGGCGAGCACCTCCGGGGGGCCGAGATCCGTGAGCGCTAGCCGCGCGACGGCGCGGCGACGGCGGGCGGCGACGAAGCGCAGGAACAGGACGAGGCTGTCGCGATAGCTGTGCACGGTGTGGGGACTCGCGCCGCGGACGCCCGGCAGGTGGTCCGTGAAGAACGCGTGGAGCGAGCGGGCGAGTCTCGTCGAAGCGGCATCGGCGGTCATCGCGCACCTCCGGCGGTGGTCTCTGGGGTGATCAGCATGCCGTAGTGCTGGGCGAAGCGGGTACTGGCGGCCGTCGCGAGGGGCTCCAGGAAGTGCAGATACCGCTCCGTGGAGACGATCGACACATGTCCCATGTACGCGGCCAGGAAGGGCAGCTTGCTTTGCACGTCGGCTCCGGCGCGATACCACCGCACCAACGCGTGCACCGCGAAGGCGTGCCGGACGTCGTGTACCCGTGGGCCTTGTCCGGTCTCGGACCGCAGACCTGCGAGGCAGAAGAGCCGCCGCAGGCCTTGGCCGAGCCCACCGCCGCTGTAGGGACGACCAGGCCGGGTCCGGTGCCAGAGCAGCGGTGTCTCGGGGGCGACGGGGAACCCGCGCTGTCGGCGCAGGCGGAGGTAGCCGGCGAGCTCCTTGGCGGCGTCGGCCGACACGGGCACGACCCGCGATTTATGAAACTTTGAGGCGCGGATCTGGACGACCTGCGTACGGAGATCGTAGTCGCCGACGGTCAATCGGGTGAGCTCGCCTCGGCGCATCCCGGTCGTATAGAGCAGCACGATCGCGAGGTGATAGGTCTCGGCCCGTATCGGGGAGCCCACGGTGGGCGCCAACGTCGTGGTGGCCGCCAGGACGCGACCGATGTCCGCCTCCGTGAAGGGATAGGGGGCCCGAACCTGGTGCACCGACGGGAACAACTGCAGGTCGGGCACGAAGCACGACGGCTCGGTGCGACGGCGGTACAGGCAGAGGTTTCGCACGATGCGCATGCGGTTGCGTCGGACGCCCGAGGCGAGATGCGCCTGGGCCACGCACCAGTGAGTGAACGTCTTGGGCGTCAACTCGGCGCCGTGCGTGCGCAGGAACGCGTCGATGTCGGCGAGCACACGGCGCTCGACCTCGTAGCGTCGGCCCAGCGCCTGTTTTAGGGTCAGATACCTCCGGATGACCGGAGTTAACCGCGCGTGTCCGGTCCTCATCGTCGGCCTGCCTCGCTGCGGGACTCCTCCGTCCGCGGCAATGACAGCGCGACCCCCCGCAGATCGTCCACGGCCAGGCGCAGGTAGACGCAAGTGCTTTCCAAGGTGCGGTGGCCCAGGAGGTCGCCAATCGTCTTCAGTGACAGACCGGACCGTAGTAGGTGGACGGCGTACGAATGCCGCAAGCAGTGCACTCCCTGAAACGGGATGGCCAGCCCGCTGCGTCGAGACCAGGCTTGGAAGGCCTCCGTAATCGCGGTCGGCTTGAGCGCCCCGATCGGCGTCCGGGCGCGAAGAAAGACCTCACGCAGGCGACCGGCTGCAGGATCCGAGAACGCGGCCGGCGATCGCCGGTCGGCCCGGACCGCCAGTCGCGCCCGCGCGCGACGCAGGTAGGCGGCCAACGCGGTCCCGACCTCATCGGTCAAGGGCAACCACAGCACAGCCCGGGTCTTTCGCTGCCGGACACGGACACGACGGCCGCGCCAATCGAGATCGTCGAGCGTGAGGGCGACGATCTCGCTCGCACGCAACCCGTAGGTCGCCAGAAGCAGGAAGATGGCGTAGTCACGCAGCCCGCCTCGGGTCCGTCGATCAATCGCCTTCAGCAAGGCGCGCACTGTCTCCCATGGCAAAGCGCGTGGCAGCTGCTCGTCGCGATAGACGCGTGGGGTGTCGATCGTGGCGTCGAGCCCCACGGGACCCGCACCCTGGACGGCGAGGAACCGCACGAAGGCGCGCAGGTGCGCCACCTCGTGCTGGAGCGACACCCGCGCGAGGCTCGGCCCTCTGCGACGGATGAACCCCTCAAGATCCTGGGCCGTCAGCCTCCCCAGACGGCTCCCGCCGGCGTCGGCCCGCACGAATTGCAGCAACGCCGCCGTCGTGTGGCAGTGCTGGCGCACCGTCGAGGCGGCGAATCCGCGCACGTCCCTCAGATACGCCGCGTACGTACCGAGCTGTCGCGCTCGGGCCGTCGGCACACGAGGGGGGAACTGCGAGGTCGCCTGCTCGAAGAATCGCTCCAGGAGTCGCACGGCAGCTGCGCGATCAGGATCGTCCTGCGAGTCCGCTGGGGCGCACGCGCGAAGCCGACGGCGGGTCAGATCGTGCAAACGCCGCACGCCGCCGCGCGTGAGCTGCGCGTCGAGTCGACGGACAGCGCGACAGTACTCTCGCACCCGATCGCCTGAATAGCCGCGGGCGATGAGCCAGGTACCGAACGCGTCCACGATCGACCCGAGCACGGGCATCGACGTGAAACGTCGGTGCATTCGAGGATAGAGCTCGATCAACATCGGTTCCTCCTTGCCGTACCGTCAGAGGCACGAGGGTCGATGCTACGCAGGAGTAATGTGCAGTGCTGGCACGGCCGCCGTCGGTATCCAAGAGCAGACCGCCGAGGGTCTCCACATTACCGAGGTCTCACCATTAGTCGAT
>JANMDX010000273.1:0-62457 GCA_031376505.1 Acidobacteriota bacterium | reverse complement strand
CCACCGTGCTCGTGAATCCAGACGGCGGTGGTCCGGTCGACCTGGCCGCGCAGCGGGCCGGCTACGTGCGCGACGGCATCGGCCTCAATGTCGGCCTCATGGTGCCGCACGGCTCGGTACGGAATGCCGTGCTCGGCATGTCAGACCGTGACCCGACCCCAGCCGATCAGGCGAGGATGAACGCGCTCGTGCGTGAGGGCATGCGTGCCGGTGCGTTCGGGCTTTCGAGCGGGCTCTACTACGCGCCGGGCAGCTACTCGAAGACCGCCGAGGTCATCGCCATGGCGAAGGAGGCCGCAAAGGGCGGCGGGAGCTACACGAGCCACATCCGCGATGAAGCGGACTACGGCGTCGGCGTGGTTGCGGCCGTCGACGAGGTCATCGAGATCGCGGAGAACGCCGGCCTCATCGGCGTCGTTACCCACATGAAGGCGCTCGGCCCTTCGAGCTGGGGACTGTCAAAGACGATGGTGGCGCACATCGAGGCGGCACGCGCGCGCGGCGTCAGGGTGTTTGCGGATCAGTATCCCTACGAGGCCAGCGGCACCGGCATCGTCGGCGCGTTGATGCCGCGCTGGGCGCAGGTGGGCGGACGCGAGGTGATGCTGCGGCGTGTGACGGGCGAACTACGCGGGAAGGTCCGCGACGAAGTGAAGGCCAATCTCGTCAGGCGCGGCGGTGCCGACACCTTCCTGGTCTCGGAATACGACCCCGACACCTCGATTGAGGGCCAGCGGCTCTCGGATCTGGCGAAGGCCGCCGGCCTCGAACCCGAGGAGTACGCGCTGACGCTGCTTGAAAAAGGCGACGCGGGTCTCGTGTCGTTCAACATGGCGGAGGACGACATCGCGCTCATCATGCGTCAGCCCTGGACGATGACCTGCACTGACGGCGGCCTGCAGCCGATGACCGAGGGCAAGCCGCATCCGCGGTCGTATGGCGCGTTCCCGCGCAAACTCGAACGGTACGTGCGCGAACGCGGTGTCGTCGATCTGCCCTTTGCGATTCGCTCGATGACGGCCCTGGCCGCCGAGGTCTTCGGCTTGAAGGACCGGGGCACGATCACGGAGGGCGCGTTTGCCGATCTGCTCGTGTTCGATCTTGCAAAGGTGAAGGAGACGGCAACCTACGAGAACCCGCACCAGATCGCCGAAGGGTTCGAGACCATTGTCGTGAACGGCAAAGTCGTCCGAACCCGCACTCAGTTCGCCGGCCTGCTGCCCGGTCGCGTGCTGCGCCTGGAGCGATAGACCGTCGGGTCACAACATCGATTGCCGGATCAGGCGATCGTCAGATTCGGTCGACCGATCACCAGATCACCCTGTCAGACTCTGCCTCCCGTGATCAACCTGACACCACGCTGTCTGGTGACGTACGCCACGAGCCACTGCACCAGCACCACCAGGCGGTTCTTGAAGCCGACCAGGAACACGAGGTGCAGGAACAGCCAGGCGAGCCAGGCGGGATAGCCGGTGAGCCGGATCCAGCCAAGGTCGGCAATCGCCCGCGCGCGGCCGATGGTAGCCATGGCGCCCAGATCCCGGTAGGCGAACGGTGTCGTCGACCTACCGGCCAGCCGACGAGTGACGTTGCCCGCGGCCGAGCGCCCAGCCTGCATCGCCGCCTGTGCCACGCCGGGTACCAGCTGCCCGTCGGCACCGACGACGTGCATGAGGTCGCCGGCCACGAACACCTCGGGATGCCCGGGCACCGAGAGATCGGGCGCGACGTGCACGCGGCCCAGCCGGTCCACCGGCGCGCCGAGCATGCGGCCCACCGGCGACGCCTGCACGCCGGCCGCCCACACGATGGTGCCCGCCGCGATCCGCTCTTGGCCCAGCCGTACCTCGCCCTCACCGACGTGGGTGACCTGCGCGCCTTCGCGCACCTCCACGCCGAGCGCGGCCAGCGCGGCCCGCGCCGAGACGCGCAACGACTCGACGTAGCTGGCCAGAATCGTCGGGCCGCCCTCGAGCAGCAGGACCCGCGCGGTCGGTGGCGCAATCGCGTCAAATTCATCGCGCAGGGCCTGGCGCGCGATTTCGGCAATGGCGCCGGCCATCTCGACGCCCGTGGGACCACCTCCGATGACGACAAACGTGAGCAGTTCCCGCTGGCGCACGGGCGAACCCTCCCACTCGGCGCGCTCGAACGCCAGCAGCACGCGACGGCGAATCGCCACTGCCTCGTCGAGCGTCTTCAGGCCGGGCGCGTGCGCCGCCCAGTCGTCGTGCCCGAAGTACGCGTGGGTCACGCCCGTCGTCACGATCAGGAAGTCGTAGTCGAGCGGAGGACCGGCCGCCAGAGTGACACGGCGCGCCGCCGTGTCCACGGCCACGACCTCACCAAGCAGCACGCGCACAGCGGCGTGGCGCCGCAGAATCCAGCGAATGGGCGCGGCGATGTCGGCCGGCGACAGCCCCGCGGTGGCCACCTGATAGAGCAGCGGTTGGAAGACGTGGTGGTTGTGCTGGTCGACCACCGTCACGCGAACCGCCGCCCGCCGCAGCGCTCGCGCCGCGGCCAACCCAGCAAAGCCGCCTCCCACCACGACCACGTGTGGAAGGGCGCCGCTCATTCGTACCTGAGCGCTTCGACCGGGTCGAGCGACGCGGCCCGCCGCGCCGGCCAGTACCCGGCCAGCACCCCAACACCAATCGACGTCCCCAGTCCCGACGCCACGGCCCACAAGGGCGGCACGGCCGGGAAGGCGGGCGCGATGGCCGTGGCGATGAGCCCTAGCAGCGTCGCGGTGATCACCCCGGCCACGCCCCCGGCGCCCGAGAGCATCGCCGCTTCGAACAGGAACTGGCGCAGCACCTCGCGGCGTCTGGCGCCGATGGCCAGCCGCACGCCGATCTCACGCGTGCGTTCGGTGACGCTCATCACCATCACATTGGCGATGCCGATGCCGCCAATGACCAGGCTCACGGCCGCCAGCCCCACCGTCGCGAGGAAGATCTGATACCCCAGCTTGTCGAACTGCGCGATGATCTGGTCGGAGGTCGACAGATTGAAGTCGCTGGGCTCGTCGCCGCGCACGCCGCGCAGCAGCCGCAGAATCGTCTCGGCCTCCGCGCGCGCGTTCTCGCGCACACCCGGTTTCGCGCGCACGTAGAGCACCGTGTTCTGCGCCTCGGGAAAGCGCCGGCTGGCCGTGGCCACGGGCAGCGACACCACGTTGTCGTTGCGGTTCTCGCCGAAGAACGTGCCCTTGCGCTTGGCGAGTACGCCCGTAACGAAATAGCGGTCGCCTCCGAGCAGGAACGCCTTCCCCACCGGGTCATCTGGGCCGAAAAGCGCCGTGGCCACGTTGGCACCAATCACGGCCACCGGTGCCACCACACGGTTTTCGACGTCCGTGAACGGACGGCCGGCCGCGAACTCCGCGCCCGTAACATCGAAAAAATTCGCCGACACGCCCTCGATCAGCACCGAATCCGACTCATTGCCTCCGGCGCGCGCGGTGATGGTGCGTGTGGCAGTCACAGCCGGCACGAGCAGCTGCACGCCGACGTCGCGCACCGCCGTGCCCAGCCGCTCGATCGTGGCGGCGTCGGCCGGCTTCAAGGGCCGGCGCAGGGCGTCGCGCTCGGACGCGGGCGTGTAGGGGTCGCCGTTCCTGTGGAACGCAAAGATGTTGTCGGTGCCGAGTTCGCGAAAGAGCTGCGCCACGCTGTTGCGCAGGCCCACGAGTACCGATGCCACGAGCACTACCGTCACGATGCCAATCACGACACCGCCAATCGCGAGACCCGAGCGCGCGGGTTGCGCGCGCAGCGAATCCCAGGCCAGACGGGCGGCCTCCCGCACCGAGGCCGCCAATCTAGCGGCGCTGTTGTGGGTGGAACTTGGGACCGCCACTACTCGGTCCTCAGCGCCGAGATCACGTCGAGACGGGTTGCGCGCCTGGCGGGATACCAGCCTGCCAGGATCCCGCTCAGGGCCGATGCCGTCACGCCCAGGGTGATGGTGTCGAGGCGCACGGCAATGGGCACGCCGAGCGACGACGACAGCAGCGCCACGAGGCCGGCCGCCACCGCCGCGCCAATGGTGCCGCCAACCACGGCCACGACCACCGCTTCGGCCAGGACCTCGGTCATGATCTGGCGCCGCGTGGCGCCCAGCGCCCGGCGCACGCCGATCTCGCGGGTGCGCGTGGTGACCGACACGAGCACGGTGTTGGTGACGACCACGATGGCGGCCAGCAGGGCCATGGCTGAAATCGGCGCCGCCGCCGCGCCGATACGCTGCGACAGGTTCAGCACGAAGCCGCGCGCCGCATCCGGTGTCAGCAAGTCGAACGTGTCGTCGGCACCGGGCGCCAGGCTGCGCGCTGCCCGGAACGAAATGCGGGCGCGGTCCTCGCCCTCGATGGACGCGCGATCGCCGGTGGTCTTGGCGAAGATCTGCAGACTGCGCGGCGCGCCGAATGCCCGTTCGTACGCCGAGATTGGCATCCACACATACCGATCGAGTGAGGCGCCGCCTGAATTGCCGAGCTTGTCCTGCAGGCCGATCACCTCGAAGCGCCGGCCGGCCACGCGAATGAACTTGCCGAGCGGGTCCTGCGAAGGATACAGCGCATCCGCCACGTCGGCCCCGATCACGGCCACGGCTGCACCGCGCCGGTCTTCGTCTGGCCGGAAGAACCGCCCCCGGACGATCGCGAGATCACGCAGGTCGGCAAGCGACGCGGTGGTGCCGGTAATGGCCCCGTTCTCGTAGATGCGGCCGCCCGCGGCAACCTCCGCCACGGTCTGTGCATTCGGGGCGTACTCCACCAGCCCGCCGGCCAGGTGCTCTACGACGGCAAGTTCCGCCCGGCGAATCGCCGGATTGCGCTGGAGTTGCTGCTGCAGTTCACGACGCGTGACGCGTCCGGGTGACGCGACCTGCGCAATCAGGAACGTGTCCGAGCCAAAGGAGCGGGCCGTCGTGGTGCGCGCATAGGCCGCGACCCCATCAAGTGCCGCCACCACCACGACGATTGTGGCCACCGCCGCCGCAATCGCCAGGGCGCCGAGTGCGGACCGCAGGCGATGGCCCGTCACGGCGGTGGCCCCTTGGCCCGCCGCATCGATCACGCTCCGCATCTTCGAAGGCACAGGCATGGTGTCTCACTCTTGGACGCCGAACGCTCGTCGCGGGCCCCCGACGCTCGGGGACATTCTCGGCCGAGGATGCGTCAAAAGCATACACTTACCGTGATGACGATGCGCCGCGTGCTGCTTGCCGTGGCCCTTCTGGGCCTCGCCGTTTTTTTCTACATGTCCCGTCAGCGGGGCCCAGTCGCCCGCGATATCGACGTGGCCGCAGTGACCCGCACGGCGTCGCTCCAGTCGTTTGTGACCGCTTCAGGCGAGATCGTCGCGACGCGTTACGCCGACATCGGATCGAGCGCGATGGGCCGGCTGGTGAATCTCAGCGTGAAGGAGGGCGACCGCGTGAAAGCGGGCCAGGTACTGGCCCGGATCGACCGCGTGCAGGCGGCCAGCTCCGCGGCCGCCGCCGCCGCCGGGCTCGGGGCGCTCGAGGCCGACGCACGAGGCACCGCCGATCAGGCGCGTTCGGCCCAGGCCGATCTCGAGGCCGCCAGGGCCAGGGCGTCGGAGAGCCAGAAGTCGCTGGCCCGCGCCAAGGATCTTCGCAGCGCCGGCCTCATCCCGCAGTCCGAACTCGACACCTCCACGGCCAACGCCGAGAGCGCGGCCGCGCAGGTCGACGCCGCCACGGCCGCGGTGGCCCGCAGTGCGCAGACGCGGGGCGCGGCGGAACGTCGCGTATCACAGGGGCGCGCCGAACAGACCCGGGCCCGCGACCTGCTCGACAAGACCGAGATCACCGCACCGATTGACGGCGTGGTCACGCGGCTCGATGTCGAGGAGGGCGAGATGGTCGTCATCGGCGTGCAGAACCAGCCGGGCACGATCCTGATGACGGTGTCCGACCTGAGCGCGATCAATGCGGAAGTGAAAGTGGCCGAGGCCGACGTGCTGCGCCTCGCGCTCGACAACCGAGGAACCGTCACGATTGATGCAGCCAACGGGCAGAAATTCCCTGGCCGCGTGGTCGAGATCGGCGCCAGCGCTCTGGCTCAGGTGGGCACGCAGGCCGCCGCGCGCGAGTTCCGTGTGCGCGTGCGCCTCGAAGGCGACACGGGAATTCTGCGCCCGGGGCTGACGTGCGATGCCGAGATCCTCGTGGCCGAACGCGCCAACGTGCTGACCGTGCCGCTCCAGGCCGTGGTGCAGCGTGGCACCGAGACGGGCGTGTTCGTCGTGACCGGCGAGGCCGTTGCGTTCTCCAAAGTAAAGACCGGCGTCATCGGCGGGCTGTCGATCGAGGTCGAGGGCGTGGCCGAGGGCGCGGCAGTCGTGTCGGGACCGTTCCAGGCGCTGCGCGAACTGGCCGACGGCACGCGTGTGAAGATCCGGCCGGCGTCCTAGGCGTCGCACCGGGAGCGACGGGATAAGATGGCGCATGGCCATCCGTCCCGCCGTCGCCCCCCCTGAAGCCAACGTCGAGACGGCCTGCACGCTCGACTGTCCCGATGCCTGTACCCTGCAGATCGGGCTGAAGGGCGGGCGCATCGCCACGATCGAGGGCGGCGCGACCAATCCGGTCACCAAGCGCTATATCTGCGCCAAGGTGCGGCACTTCGACCGGCGGGTCTACGGCGAGGACCGTCTCCACTTCCCCGCCGTGCGGGTGGGCGCCAAGGGCGAAGGCCGGTTCCGCCGCACGAGCTGGGACGACGCGCTCGACCTCATTGCCGCGCGCCTGTCGGCGATCCGGGCGGAATCAGGCGGCGAGGCGATCCTGCCGCTCAGCTACGGCGGCTCGAACGGCCTGCTGACGCAAGACACCGCCGACGCGCGGCTCTTCCGCCGTCTCGGCGCGGCGCGGTTGGCTCGCACGGTGTGCGCCGCGCCAACCGGAGTCGCCGCCACCACGCTCTACGGCAAGATGGCAGGGGTCACCTATCAGGACTACCCAGACGCCAAGCTGATTCTCATATGGGGCGCCAACCCCTCGGCCTCGGGTATTCACCTGATGCCCTATCTGAAGGACGCGCGCGACCGCGGCGCCACGATCGTGGTGGTCGACCCGCGTGCGACCACGGTGGCGCGCCAAGCCGACATCCACGTGGCGCTGAAGCCCGGTACCGACGTGGTCGTCGCCCTCGCCGTCCACCGGCACCTCTTCGAGTCCGGCGCGGTCGATCAGGCGTTTCTCGATGCGCACACGTCGGGCGCGGACCGGCTGCGTGAGCGGGCCGAGCCGTGGACGTTTGCGCGCGCGGCGGCGGTGAGCGGCGTGCCGGCGGCGCAAATCGAGCAGGTCGCGCGCCTGTACGCCAGCGCGTCGCCGGCTCTGGTGAAATGCGGCTGGGGCCTCGAGCGCAATCGCAACGGCGGCAACGCGGCCATGGCGGTGCTCGCGCTGCCGGCCGTGGGAGGCAAGTTCGGCGTGCGCGGGGGCGGGTACTCGATGAGCAACTCGTCCGCCTTGGGCATCGTGCCGACGTGGCTGACCGACGCGGAGGCCAGGACGCGAGTCGTGAACATGAACCGCGTGGGACGCGAACTGCTCGAGCCGAGCGGCACGTCCATTCGCGGGCTGTTCGTCTATAACTGCAATCCTGCGGTGACGCTGCCCGACCAGCAGCGCGTGCTCGCCGGGCTCGCGCGCGAAGACCTCTTCACAGTCGTCTTCGATCAGGTGCTGACCGACACCGCCGTCTATGCCGACGTCGTGCTGCCTGCCACGACCTTTCTCGAGCATTACGACTTCGCCAAGGGCTACGGTGCGATCTCGCTGCAACTGGCGCGTCCCGTCATCGAGCCGGTGGCGGAATCGCGCCCGAACACCGATGTCTTCAGCGACCTGGCGCAGCGCCTTGACCTGGCGCACGCCGGCGACGCCGACGGCGAGCTCGATCAGATGCTGGAAGTGATCGCGGGGCTGCCGACGGCCCTCAGCCAAAGCGTGACGGACACGGGCATTGCCACGCCGCCCCACGGCGGCCGTCCAGTCCAGTTCGTCGACGTCTTTCCGCGTACGCACGACCGCAAGGTACACCTGTGGTCGGAGTCGCTCTCGGGCGAGGCCCCGAAGGGCCTGTATGCCTACATCGACGATCCGGCCACCGACCAGTACCCGCTGGCGCTCATCTCGCCGGCCTCGGAGCGCACCATCAGCTCCACGCTCGGCGAGCTCGACCGGCCAAGGGTACGGCTCGAGATCCATCCCGACGACGCGGCGCCGCGCGGCCTCGAAGACGGCGACGGCGTGCGCGTCTTCAACGACCTCGGCGTGCTGGAGTGCCCCGTGAAGATCACCGATCTGGTGCGGTCGGGCACTGTGTCGTTTCCGAAAGGCGTATGGCGGCGCCACACGGGCAATCGCCTCACCTCGAACGCCCTGGTGCCAGACACGCTCACCGACCTTGGCGGCGGCGCGTGCTTCAACGACGCGCGCGTCCAGGTAGTGCGGCTCAGCGCCCGCTAGGCATTCGGTCGAGCCGACGGCGCATCTGAGGGCAACTTGCCGCGGCCGCCGCGGCTTACCATACCGCCCTTGCGGCCGGCGTCACGCGCCTCGCCAGACGACCATTCGTGCGCGGTGCCCTTGGCGTGCGCGGCCTGTCCGCCCTTCGACGCGATCTCCCGTTGCTTCTCGGCTGACATCGATGCAAACCCGCGGCGCGCTTTCGGTTTCTCAGTCACGTACACCTCTCAAGAAACCTACCTCAGCAATTGATGTACCAATCCTGCTCAGGCCGGCACGCGGGCGTATCCTCCTGAAAGCAAAGCGGTCTAGGGGTTTTCACCCAACTGAGCATTTGGACGGATGTGTATTGATTCAATCCATCATTCCTACATAAGGACCAAAACCAATACAGACCATGAGCCTCGCTGGCGGGGGGTGGCTGGCTGAACGGTCAGCGCGAAGAGGTCGAACGGGCCGCGCGAAAGTAGTCGCACTCTGCGCAGTTGCTCACGTCGAACTCGTAGCCCACAATGGGCCACAGCATGGGATGGGCGCAGTACAACAACTGGCCGTCCATAATCGTGTGCAGTCCGAGCCCCGACGGAATCGTGGGCGTGCGCCGACTGTACCAACAGACGCGGTGGCGATCCTCTGGAGTCACGGGGATGGCTGGCATGATACGCCGAGCACACGTTGATGTTCGTAGGTACAATCACCTGCATGAGTGGCGACCATTCGGAACACCCGCACCACCACGCGCCTGCCGCTGGCTCCGGCCGTATGGTGCGATGCGTGAAGCTACAAGAAGACCTGCCTGGGCTCGACGTGCCGCCGTGGCCTGGTGAGATCGGCCAGCGCATCTTCGCGCAGGTCTCCGGCAAGGCGTGGAAACTCTGGGAGGAGCGTCAGAAGATGATCCTCAACGAGTATCGTCTGATGCCATGGCAGAAAGAAGGCCAGGAACTCATCCTGAAGCACATGGAAGAGTTCTTCTTTGGCGAGAGCGCGGCTCTGCCGCCCGGCTACGTGCCGCCGCAATCGAAGTAGCCGCGGCCGCTCAGCCCCGTGGGGCGTGCACGTCAATCACCGGGTCAATCCGGAACACCAGCCGCGCGTGCGCCGCGCACAGCGCGGCATGGACGGCGTGGTCGTCGTCGCCCTCGGCGAAGATGAAGCCCAGGTAGCTAGCGCCCTCCGGCAAGGCCACGAGCCGCTGATCGACCTTGGCCGTGACGGTCACCTCGGTCACACCCGGTACCGCGCGCGCGTCGTCCTCTCCGGTCACGCCGCGCAGCAGGCCGGAGCGCGGAATCGGCACCATCATCACGCCGGCCGCGGCGCGCGACGGTCGCCAGCATGGCGGCCCCATTCCCATCGCGTGCGCGAGCAGCACCTGCTCGAGCGGCACGCCACGGCCATCTGGACCGTCAAATGCGAGCGCGCGCGCGCACAAGCCGCCAATGGGTCGTGCGGCCACCTCCAGCACGACGACGTCGGTCTCCGACACGCGGCACTCCGCGTGCACCGGCCCGTGCCAGAGTCCGGCGGCGTGTGCGGCGCGGGTGACGGCCGGAATGATTACCAGGGCATGCGCACGCGTGCGCGCGGTGGGGGCGAGATACACGGTCTCTTCGAAGTACGGACCGGTGAGGGAATCGGGCTTGTCGAAGATCGCGAGCACGTGCAGGCGGCCCCGATCCATCAGGCCCTCGAGGGCGAACTCGTCGCCGTCAACGTAGCCCTCCACCTGCATCGCCTCGGCCGCCTCGTCGCGCAACTCGCGCACGTCTGGAGCCAGCAGCAGCGCGCTCACGCGCGCGAGCGCCGCACCGAGCTCCGCGGCGTCGTTGGCGCGGATCACGCCGCGGCTGCCCGAGAGCACGAGCGGCTTCACCACGCACGGATAGCTCACGCCGGCCGGAGGCGTGACCTGCCCGCGCGGCACGGTCACCGACCACGGGGCAGCGAGGCCGGCCTCGCGTTGAGAGGCGCGAAAGCGTCGCTTGTCTCGGCTCGCGCGGGCTCCGGCCACCGAGTGCCACGGCAGACCGCGCGCCTCGGCGACGAGCGCCGCCAGCACCACCGGACGGTCACCCACTGCGAGCACCCCGTCGAGCCGCGTGCCCCGCAGCGTGTGGAGCACGGCCGCAGACGAGGCGGCCTCGTCGTGAAACCGCACCGGGATGGCACGATCACGCCACGGGTCGTCGAGTTGATCGCATCGATCGGTGGCCAGCACGAGGTCCACGCCGAGGCGCGCGGCGGCCTCGTCGAACGCCCGCGTCTGGTAGCCCGTGGTCGTCGCGCACAGCAGCACGCGCGACTTCTGCGTGACATCGCTCATGTGTGTCCTAGTCCCTAGTCCCTGGTCCCTGCATCTAAAGGAGAGCCACCTGCTCTCCGATCGGTTCCGCTCAACAGTACCAGGGCTCGGTCAGGTAGGGAATCGACGAGCGCGAGACCAGCACGGGGCGGGGGCCAGGCGCTCCGGCCACGTCGGCGGCGGCCCGCGCCCGGATCGCGTCGAAGGTGGCGCGGCGCGCACGCCCCTGCGACACGCCCGCTAACTGCATCAGATCGCGCTGCAACGCGTCGACGCGCTCATCGGCATGCGTCCATGGATGCGTCAGGGTCGCAGGATTGTAGGGGCCGACCACGGACCGGATGTCGTCGAGCGCAAGGAGGCCTGAGTCCTGGGTGACGAGCAGCCGCAGCGTCCACTGCACCGGCGCCACGTGATCGACCAGGCCCATGGCGTCCACGTCGTCAAGCCAGGTCAGATAGCCGGCCAGGGTCGTCCACGGCGTGAAGGCGACAAACGTCGGCGACAGCGCCAGCCCGAGCGCGTGACACCGCGCCGCCACGGCGACCACATCCGCGCGGGTGTGGCCCTTGTCGAGTGCGAGCAGCACCTGGTCATCGAGGGACTCGACGGCGGACGTGACAAAGGCGCACCCCGTATCGCGCAACCGCGGCAGGAGGGCGTCGTGACGGCGTAGATGCTCGACCTTGATCGTGACGTCGTAGGTCAACGCCGGCCACTCGTGATGCAGCGCGTCGATGAGGCGCGCGGCATGCGTGGGGCCGTTGAAGAAATCGGGATCGGCAAACGTGATGTGCGCGGCCCCCAGTGCCACCTGCGCGCGGATATCAGCCAGCACGACCTCGACCGGCACGGCGTGGAAGCGGCCCTGGTAGATCGGCACGACGGGGCAATGGCGGCACAGGTGCTTGCAGCCGCGCGTGGCTTCCACGGCGCCCACGACGCTGACGTGTCCGTCGGGCCACATGAGCTGCGCGTAGCGTTCGAGCGCTGGCAGGCCCTGACGATCCGGCACGGTCGCCGATCGGCCGCGCCGCACCGCCGCCGTCACCGTGGCCGACGTGCTCGACGCCACCGACGCGGGCATCGACGTTGCGAGCGCCAGCGCAACGAGATCGCGTTCGCACTCCGGGCCGAAGACGTGCGTGGCACCGGCCTCGCGAAGGCGCGCGTCGTTGAGCGGCGCGTAGAGTCCGTACGCGCAGATCGGTACCGCGGGCAGGCGCCGGCGCAACTCCGCGACAAGCGGCAGCGCCAGACGCGTGGCCGTGTGCATCGGCAGCGACACCGCCAGGAGCGAGACGCCGGCCAAGGCGTCGTCTGGCAAGCGGTCAATCGACAGGTCGTGCACGCGTACGTCGAGTCCGACGCCGCGCAGCCACGCCGCCGGCAGCGCCAGCCCCACCGGCTGACGACCGAGGTCGTAGGTCGAAAGCAGGAGGACCAGTTACGCCTCGCGCGCGGATTCAGCGCCGACCAGCCGGCGCATCGGCACCACGAAGGCCAACAGCACGAGGGCCGCGAGAATCGCAAATCCACCCACCGTGCCAAACAGGGTTGGCAGTGACATCGATTCGTAGAAGCCGGCCGTCCGTCCACCCAGGAAGTTCCCGACCGACGTGCCCAGGAACCACACGCCCATGACGAGCCCCGCAATACGCGCCGGCGCCAGCCGCGTCATGGCGCTCAGGCCCACGGGGCTGAGCGAGAGCTCGCCAATGGTGTGAAGCAGGTAGGTGGCGGTCAGCCACAGCGGGCTCACCTTCCCGCCCTGTTCGGCTAGACCGGCGGCCGGCACCAGAATGACGAAGCCCAGCCCGACAAACACCAGGGCAATCACGAACTTCGCGGGGCTCGACGGCTCTGAACCGCGCCTGGCGAGCGCGATCCAGATCCAGGCAAACACCGGCGCCAGCGTGAAGATGAAGAACGAGTTGAGCGACTGGAACCAGCTGCTCGGAAACGGCAGGCCAAGCAGCGAATTGTTCGTGCTGCGGTCGGCAAAGAGGTTCAGCGTGGAACCCGCCTGCTCGAAGACGGACCAGAAGAGCGCCGACGCGAGAAACAGCACGGCGATCACGACAAGGCGCTTGCGCTCTGACGGCGTCCAGTCGCCACTCGTGAAGAGCCAGCCGAAAAAAATCACCGTCGACAGCAGCAACCCCACGCCCGCCGCGTCGGCCACGCCGACCGCGGTGATCGGCAGCAGGCCGGTGTAACCGCCAATCCCGATGATGGCCATCACCGCCACGAAGATGCCTCCCCAGAGAGCGGCAGTCGACCGCAGAGCGGCGGCCGCCTGCGGCGAAGCCGCCGGCACCGGATGCAGTCCCTTGTCGCCGAGGTGACGCCCGCCCAGCCAGTACTGCACGACGCCGATCGCCATGCCGACGCCGGCCGCCGCAAAGCCCATGTGCCAGCTCACCCGCTGCCCCAGGTAGCCGCAGACGAGCGGCGCCAGGAAGGCCCCGAGATTGATGCCCATGTAGAAGATCGAGAAGCCGGCGTCGCGGCGCTGATCCTCGGCGGGATAGAGCTGGCCCACGATGACACTGACGTTGCCCTTGAGCAGTCCGGTGCCAATCACGATCAGCATGAGGCCAACATAGAACGTGACCATCGAGGGGATGGCCATGCTGAAATGCCCGCTCGCGATGACGATGCCGCCGTACAGCACGGCGCGCCGCTGACCGATGAGCCGATCGGCAATCCACCCGCCGGGCAGCGCCGCCATGTAGGCCATGGAGGTGTAGAGGCCGTAGATCGCGCCGCCCTGCGCGGCGTCGAAGCCAAGGCCCCCGGCCGCCAGCGGTGCGGTCATGTAGAGCAATTGCAGCGCCCGCAGGCCGTAGTAGCTGAAGCGCTCCCACATCTCCGTAAAGAACAGCACGGAGAGCCCGCGCGGGTGGCCGAAGAACGCCGTATCGGTCGGTGCCGGGTTGGCCATAGGCAGGGCGTATTGTATCCTTCGCGACGGTCCGCCACCCATGGCCCTCGACGAGTACCGCAAGAAGCGCGACTTCACCAGGAGCCCGGAGCCGGCCGGCGATGCCGGCCCGCCTGGCCGCGCGGGCGCCGAACGATTTTTCTGCGTGCAGAAGCACCTGGCGAGCCACCTGCACTACGACCTGCGGCTGGAACACCACGGCGTGCTCTTGTCGTGGGCCGTGCCCAAGGGGCCGTCGCTCGACTGGAACGACAAGCGTCTGGCGATGCAGGTCGAAGATCACCCGGTGGAGTACGGATCCTTCGAGGGCGTGATCCCCGAAGGCTACGGGGCTGGTGTCGTGATGCTCTGGGACGTGGGCACGTGGACGTCAGAATCCCCAGACATCGACGCGGCCCTGCGGAAGGGCGACCTGAAATTTCGCCTCGACGGCTACAAGCTGAAGGGCTCGTGGGCGCTCGTGCGCACGAAGGGCTACGGCGACAGCACCAAGCCGAGCTGGCTGCTCATCAAGCACAAGGACGCGTGGTCGGGCCCACTCGACATCACCGAGTTCGCGCCGCTCAGCGTGAAGACGCCGGGCGCGGATCTCGCAGACATCCTGGCGGGAGACACACCTGACCTGTGGCGCAAGAACCCGCCGGCAAAAACCGGCGACACGGGCAAGCTCTTCCAGCGCATCATCGCGGCGGCGCTGGCGCGGCGCGCGCAGAGCCCGGCCCTGCGCCCCCGCCGGCCGCGCGCCAAAGCGCCCCGTAGCTAGCCCCCGCTTCGCCTATCGCCTCTCGCTTATCGTTTGGCGCGGCGGCGGGTGATGACGACGATCTCGTTTCCGCCCATGGCCGTCTTGCCGACGGTGAGATCAATAGCCTCAAAGCCGGCCTCGGCCACCACGCGGAGTTCTCTCTCGAGCGTCGACGTCTTGTTCGTCGCAACGAGCTTGTACTCATACTCGACGGCAAGAGCCTGGTCGGAGCTCTTCTGCACGATCGCCACGGTCTCCTTCCCGCCGAACATGCTCTCGAACACCGTCTGCCCGACGGCGTGGTAGCCGGCCTCGCCGGCGTCCTGCAGTTCTTTCTGGAGCGTGGACGTGCGGTTGGTCGCCAGCAGACGGAAACTGTAGGTGTTCTTGTCGTCCTTGACCCGTTCGAGCAGCACGACGGCTTCGCTGCCGCCGAAACCCGTCTCGCCCCCCATGACCGCCACGAAGTGGTAGCCGAGCTGCCCCGCCTCTTTCAGCTCTTTCTCCATGGTCGAGGTCTTGTTCGTCGCAAGGATCTTGTAGCTGCGGTCCTGCGCACGGGCGGGCACGGCCACAAGCAACACGAGCACGGCCACGGCGACACTGACACGTCGTAATCGATTCACGGCAACCTCCAGGAATAGTCGGGCGTTACACGGACCGTGCACGACACGCGCACGGCGTACTCTTGTCGTCGGCGACGTGCACATCGTAGGCGCGGCCATCACAGCACGCGCCTGCTGAGCACGCTCCACACCGCGTGCGACAGCCGGCGGCGGTCGTGGCGCGCAATCTCGCGCGTCCAGAGCGGCGCTTCCACGAGCGTGGTGTGCGCGGGCAAGGTGCCGAGCACCAGCGGCTGTTTGTGCTCCTTGGCGTAGCTGGCCAGCAGCGCCGGTGGCATGCGCGCGGTGTTGAACACGAGCAGATCCACCTGCCGGCCGATCGTGCGCTCCAGCCAGGCCACCGCGTCGCCGGCCGTGAAGTCCTTCATGCCCTGGCCTTCCGTCAGCAGATTGCTGACGAACACGATGGGCCCGGGCATGTCGTGCAGGGCTTCGCGCACGCCGTCCACGAGGAGCGTCGGCATCAGGCTGGTGAAGAAGCTGCCGGGCCCGATGATGACCGCGTCGAAGGTGCGTACGGCATCGCCGACCGCAGGGTGGATGGGCGCGGGCGGATCGAGCCAGATCCGCATGATCGCGTGACCGGCGGTCTGCCACGCATCGACCTCGACTTCCCCGCGCGTGATGACGCCGTCGGCGTGTTCGGCACAGAGCGACGCGCGCGCCACGCTCACCGGCCACACCCGCCCCTGGCAGCCGAGCAGCGCGCGCAGGCCATCGATGGCCGCCAGGAAATCCCCGCTGTAGGTCTCCATCATCGACAGGAGCAGATTACCGCCGGTATGACCGCCGAGTCTCTTGTGCTCGAAGAGCGTCGGCAGCCGAGACAGCAGAACGCGCCGCGCCTCGCCCTCGTTGCGCGAAAGCGCCAGCGCGCACCGCAACACGTCACCAGGCGGCAGGACACCGAGCTCGTCGCGCAGCTGGCCCGAGCTGCCGCCACTGTCGAAGGTCGTGACAATGGCATTCAGCCGCAGCCATGGGTTGCTCTTGAGACCGCCAAGCAGGCTGGGCAGACCCGTACCGCCGCCAAAGCAGCCGATGTTCAGTTGTCGCAGTCGCATCGCGTCCTATTCTATCGGCGGATCGCGCCGTCGCCAGGCGAGGACGCCCTCCAAGGCGGTGCGCAAGACCGTGTAGACTGACGCCATGGCGGCTGCGTCTTCGACTGTTGCCTCGCTCGTGCTCGTCGACCTGCAAGGCATCTTCGGGGCACGACTGGAGGCCTTCGTCACCTACGCGCCATCCGTGTCCCCGCAGCCCAGCCTGGCCCTCGTGAGATCGCTCGAGATGGCGGATCTGGCGTCGTGCGCGGCGCGAGTGAAGCGCTGGCGGACGGCCGGCGCGGCCACGCCCGTGCTGCTGACGCGTCAGGAGTTCGCCCGCTCGCTCGACGTGTTCCCCGTGGAGTTCGGCGAGATTATCGCCAACCACCAGACGCACTTTGGCGACGACCCTTTTGCGGGCCTGGTGGTCGCCACCGGCGACCTCAGACGCGCGTGCGAAGGCCAGGTCCGGAGTCTCCTCCTGCACGTGCGGGAAGACTACATGGAAGCCGCCGGCGCTCCCCGCGAGGTAGCCCGGGTGGTGGTGGACTCGGCGGCCGAGTTTCGCGCGCTGTTGAACCTGCTGTCACGCCTCGACGGGCAGCCGCGCGGGCGTGACCAGCTGGCGGCCTGGGCGGCCGATCGGCTGCAACTCGACGCCCGGCTGGTGTCCGACGCGCTGCACATCGCCCATGACGCCGCCGCCAGCGGCGTGGATGCTGGGAGGCTCTTCCCCGCCTACCTGGCCGCCATCGAGCAGCTGGCGCGGCATGTCGACGAGTGGCCCGACCGGTGACTGGCACGCGCGCCCCCCGGCGGATCGCGGTGGGCCTCGCGGTCGCACTCTCGTGGCTTGCCCTCGCCACACCCGTCGGGGCGCAGGAGCCCCCGCCAACCCTGACCGCGCCCGTCAACGACTTCGCACAGGCCATCGACCGCGCGTCGGCTCAGGAACTCGACCGTCTGATTCGCGCGCTGCGGGCCGCCAGCGGCGACGTAGTCGTCGTCGCCACGGTGAAGACGTTCCAGCCCTGGCCCGACGTGCGCAGCTACGCCACGAAGATGTTCGAGAACGGCGGGCAAGGGATCGGCGAGAAGGGGAAGGACAACGGCCTGCTCGTGCTCTTGGCCCTCGACGATCGTCAGGTGTGGATGGAAGTGGGCTACGACCTCGAGGGGACCATCACCGACGGGTTTGCCGGCGAGACGAGCCGCGACGTGATGACGCCGTACTTCCGCCAGGGCGAGTACGGCCAGGGGTTGCTCGCCGGCACCTCGCGGGTCATCGCGCGCATCGCCGCGGAACGAAACGTCACGGTCACCGGCGTCGAGGTGCGCGATGCGCCTCGCACCACGCGCGATCCGCTGTCACCGGGCTTTCTCTTGCTGCTCTTCGTCGTGTTCTTCGTGGTGCTGCCGTTGCTCAACCGGCGCGGGCGTGGACGCAAGCGCTCATGGCGCGGCGGCGTCGGTCCGTGGGGCGGGGGCTACTCTGGCGGCTCGTGGGGCGGCGGCGGGTCGTGGGGCGGATCGTCGGGCGGGTTTGGCGGGTTCGGTGGCGGCCGCAGCGGCGGCGGCGGGGGCGGAGCATCGTGGTAGGCGCGGCAGACACGGTCGGCGCGCCAGGGGTCACAGGAGGAATCATGCGACAGGTACTGATGGCTGGAGTGGTGCTGACCTTGGCGACGGCCTCGAGCGGTTGCTCGTACAACACGTTCGTCAGCCAGGAAGAAGCCGTGAAGGCGCAGTGGGCCCAGGTGGAGAATCAGCTGAAGCGCCGGAGCGACCTGATTCCCAATCTGGTCGAGACCACCAAGGGCTTCGCCCAGCAGGAGCGCGACGTGTTCCAGGCCATCGCCGACTCGCGGGCGAAACTGGCCGGGGCCCGTACGCCTCAGGAGACGATGCAGGCCGCCAACGAGCAGTCGAGCGCGCTATCACGCTTGCTGGTCGTCGTCGAAAATTATCCCGATCTGAAGTCGAGCGCCATCTTCGCGCGGCTCACCGACGAGCTGGCGGGCACCGAGAACCGCATCGCCACCGAGCGCATGCGCTACAACGAGAAGGTGCAGGCGTACAACACGTCGCGCCGGCAGTTCCCGGCCAACGACACCAACGCGATCTTCCGTTTCAAGGATTACCCCCTGTTCGAAGCACCGCCGGAGGCCAAAGAGGTCCCGAAGGTGGATTTTTCGCGGCCGAAGAGCGGCCAGTAGTCCGGTTCCAACCCTGCGGCACGCCCCGCCATCCAAGGGGGTAACGGAGCCGAAGCGCCTGGACCGCGGTGTGACCCCAAATTTTCACTCCCGGCCCGAGTCGGAGGCCGA
The DNA here is from genome assembly GCA_031376505.1 of Acidobacteriota bacterium. Lineage (GTDB taxonomy): Bacteria > Acidobacteriota > Vicinamibacteria > Vicinamibacterales > UBA2999 > CADEFD01. The sequence continues at coordinate 43,947 of JANMDX010000273.1, read as the reverse complement.
CGATGTCGCCCGCGCGATTGCGGGCGACGCGGCGGCCTTCGAGCGCCTTTATCGAACCCACGTGCCTCGCATCCTTGCCCTCGCCCGTCGCATGGCCGGCGCCGACAGTGCCGACGAACTCGCCCAGGACATCTTCGTCAGGGTCTGGCAGAAGCTCGGCAGTTTTCGCGGCGAGGCGTCGCTGGCCACCTGGCTGCACCGCCTGGCCGTGAACGTCATCGTGGAGCGCTTCCGCGCCCTGGGCACCGCGCGCGACCGTTTCCTGGCCGATGGCGAGGAGGCCATCACCAGAATGCCGGCACCGACCGAAGCGGCGCGCGGCTGGGACGCCGGCATGGACCTGCACGTGGCCGTGAACCGGCTGCCGCCAGGCGCCCGGACGGTCTTCGTGTTGCACGATGTGGAAGGCTACAAGCACGAGGAAATCGGCACGTTGCTCGGGGTGTCGGTGGGCACGTCGAAATCCCAACTGCACCGCGCGCGAATGACCCTGCGTGGCCATCTCTCGCGTGAGGCGCGCGCATGAGCATCACCGCTCATCCGTCCGACGCGCTGTCGGCGTACGTCGACGCCGAGTTGGACGCCGCCGGCATGCGCGCAGTAGAAGAGCACCTGACGGGGTGCGCCGACTGCCGGGCGATCGTGGCCGACCTCGAACGTCTGTGCGGGCACGCTCGTGCGTGGGCCGACCAACCGGCCACGCCGTCCGCTGATCTGTGGCCGGGGATCGCGGCGCGCCTCTCGCCGCGTGAGACCGCGCGTCCGACCTCCACGGGCGCGCCCTCTGGAGCACCGGTGGTCCGCCTTGCCTGGTATCGACGGCGCGTCTCGCTCGGCGTGCCGGAACTGGCCCTGGCCGCGTCGCTCGTGGCCGGCCTGGCCGGGGCCCTCGTCTCCCAGCGCGCCGCCTCGCCCGCACGCCAGGAGGGTCCGCCGCCAGTGCTGGCTGAGCGCGAACCGCTCGACGCGCCGGATGCGGGTGTGGCAACGGCGAGCTTCGCCGACGCGCAGTACGACGCGGCCGTGAGCGACCTGGAGCGGGTGCTCCGCGACCATCGGCAACGGCTCAATCCCCGCACGGTGCTCGTGCTCGAACGGAATCTGCGGATCATCGACGACGCCGTGCGCGAGGCGCGCGCCGCTCTGGCCGTCGACCCGGCAAATCCACTGCTCAACGCGACCCTGGCCGACGTGCGACGCCGGAAGCTGCAACTGCTGCGGCAGGCCACATCCATTACCGAAGGAGTCTGACCTCATGTCCCCTCGCCTCCTCATGCTCGCCGCGCTGATGGCCGCGTCTAGCGCCGCTGCCGCAGACGCGCAGCCTCAGGCGCAACCCACCTCGCGCGCCAGGGCCCAGGCCGCGCAGCCGCCGTCGGCCCCATCGCCGCCCCAGGCCCCTGTGCAGGCCCGTCCCGGCGGACCGGAGGTGCAGAACCCGCGGTCGGACCAGACCGTGGATGTCGCCAAAGGCACGCGTCTGGTCTTGTCGCATCAAGCCGGCGAAGTGACCGTGCGCGCCTGGGACCGCGACGCCGTGCGGGTGCAGGCCAGCCACGGCTCGCGCGAGAGCCTGGACCTGCAGACGGCCGACAACACGCTGCGCGTGCGCGTGCGCACCACGGCCCGGGGTCCGGCCGGACTCGTCGATTTCACCATCACGGTGCCCCGCTGGATGCCGGTGAATCTGTCGGGCACCTACCTGGCCGCGAACATCGAAGGCACGTCGGCGGAAGTGAACGTAGAGACCGTGGGCGGCGACGTGACGCTCAAGGGCGGGTCGGGCGCCGTGACGCTGCGCTCGATCGAGGGTGGGATTCGCGTGGAAGACGCCTCGGGCAAGGTGCAGGCCACCACCGTCAATGACTCGATCACCATCACCGGTGTGTCGGGCGACGTCGTGGCCGAAACGGTGAACGGCGATGTGGCCGTCGCCAACTCCAAGGCCTCGAGCCTGGAGGTGTCGACCGTGAACGGCGACGTGCGGTTCGAGGGGCCCACGGCCGACCGCGGCACCTACCGCATCACCACGCACAACGGCGACATCCGCGTCAGCCTCGGTGCGCAGGCCAACGCCACGGTGTTCGTGCGCACGTTTGGCGGCGAGTTCACGAGCGACTTCCCCGTGACGCTCCCGGACGGCATGGGCAACCACGACGGCAACAAGCGCTTCAATTTCACGCTGGGTGTCGGCAGCGCGCGCGTGGAACTGCAGTCGTTCCAGGGCGACATCCACGTGGCCAAGGGCCCGCTGCGGAGCCGCGAGCAGGAACGCGGCAAGAAGCGCGGCGCCGTCCGGCTCGAGCAGCTCGGACGCCAGGTGCAACGCGAGGTCGAACAGGAGTTCGAGCAGGAATTCGGCCCGAACTGGGAGCGCGAAGTAGGACGACTGCGCGAATGGGCTGGCTTACAGGTGGGCCCGGGGACGCTCGTAGGCCTCGACGCGCCGCCGACCCCTCCGCCCCCGCCGGCGCCCCCGCGCGCGCCGAGTGTGCCGAGGGTGCCGAGACCGCCACAGCGTTAGCGCTCCAGCTTGGCGCCGCCGGCGCCTCACGTCACGCGAGCGAGAGCTCGGCGCGCAGCACCCTTGCATCGCCCGGCACGGTGCGAATCACGAAGCCGGCATGCCGTACCACGGCGCGCATGGCATCGTTGTCGGCCAGCATGTCGCCGTACAGCCGGTGCACACCCAGGCTGCGCGCCGCCGCGACCAGCGCGTGCATCATCGCGGTGCCCAGGCCCAGACCATGCCAGCGGTCTACGACCAGCAGGGCGATCTCGGCCGACCCAGGCGGCTCGGTTCGCGTGAGACGGCCGAGCGCCACGACGCATCGGACACCGTCGGGCGACGTGTGCTCGGCCACGATCGCCCGCCCCACGGCGGGATCGACCCGGCAGGTCAGCGCCAGCCGGGTGTGTGTGACGCGCTGCTCGAGCGTGCTCAGGTGAAAGTAGCGCTGGTACACCGAGCGCGGCGACACGCCTGCGTGGAACACCGCCATCAACGGCTCGTCGTCTGGACGAATCGCGCGCAGTGTCACCAGTGCCCCGTCGCGCAACCTCACGCTCACATCCGCAGGCGGGCCGTCCGGAACCATGGTGATAGCATAGCGGGCGTTCCCGCTTCGCGGCACGGAGGCGTCCATGACGATCGTCGATGCTCTGCTCCCGGAATTCGATCGCGAAGTGGCGGCCACGCGCCGGCTGCTCGATCGACTGCCGGACGGCAAGCTCGACTGGCAGCCCCATCCCAAGAGCATGACGCTTGGCTCGCTCGCCACGCACTTGAGCGAACTCGGCTCGTGGGGAGAAGCGACGCTCACCGCCCCCGCCGTCGATCTGGAGTCGATGGTGCGTCCCGCCGGCTATGTCCCCCCGGCGACGCGCGCCGCCATCATCGACGCCTTCGAACTGAAGATGGCCGGCGCCAGGGCCGCGCTGGTGGGCAAGACCGACGAGCAGCTGATGGCGCCGTGGACGCTGCGCCGAGGCGCGCGGGAGTTCTTTACGATGCCCAAGGCCTCGTGCTGGCGCACGTTCGTGATGAACCATTTGATTCACCACCGCGGACAGCTCACGGTGTATCTGCGTCAGCTCGACGTGCCGCTGCCGTCGATCTACGGCCCGAGTGCAGACGAACAACCCTTCTGAGGCCGCGGCGCCCAGGCGCGCCGCCGTCGTCGCCGGCGCGATCACGTTCGCGGCGCTGGCCACGCTGAACGCTGGCGGGTATCGCTACGGAACCTCGGATCAGGCGTTCTACATTCCGGCGATCCTGCACCAGCTCGATCCGACGCTCTTCCCGCGCGACTGGGGAATGCTCGGGGCCCAGGGCAAGTTCTTCTTCGTGGACGAACTCTTCGCGGGGCTCGTACGCACGACCGGGCTGCCGCTGCCCTACTGGTTTGCCGCCGCGCAGCTGACGACGCTGACCGTGCTGTATGCAGGCGCCTATGCGCTCGGCCGGCAGATGCTCGTTTCGCCCTGGGCGCTCACCGCGTGGCTGACGGCGCTTACGCTGCGTCACCGAATTGCCAAGACCGGCGCCAACACGCTCGAGGGCTACTTCCATCCGCGCATGCTGGTCTTCGGCATTGGCCTGGCCAGCCTGGCCCTCTTCATGCGAGGACGGCGGTGGTGGGCGCTCGGGCTGGCCGCAGCCAGCGCCACGCTGCACCCCACCACCGCTGCGCTCTTTGTCGCGGTCATTGGCGTGGGCATCGTCGTGAGCGATCGGCAGGCGCGCGTGCCCGCGATCGGCGTGGGCGTGATGATCGGAGCGGCGCTGGTCGCGGGCGTGGCGGCGGGCATGTTCAGCGTGGTCACGATGGACGCGCCCTGGCTCGCGCTGCTGGGCACGAAAGACTACGTGTTCCCCACCCGCTGGTCGCTCGATACGTGGGCCATCAATCTGCTCGGCCCCGTCGTGGTGGTCGTGGTCGGCGTCATGCGCTACCGGGCTGGCCTCACGCATCCGCGCGAGCTGGGCCTGCTGGCGGGCTGCCTGGCCCTCGTCGCGGGCTTCGCCGCGTCGTTGCCGTTCATCGCAAGCGGCGTGGCACTGGCCGTGCAGGTGCAGACCTCGCGCGTGTTCTGGCCGGTGGAGACCCTCGCCATCCTTGGCCTCGTCTGGCTGCTGGTGGACCGCCCGGCGCGCGCCGACCGCCGCGCCAGGCAGCCGCTGGCCGCGGCGGCACTGCTTGCTGCCGTGAGCCTGTCGCGCGCGGCGTATGTGGGATTCCTCGAGAGTCCCGACCGCCCGACGTTGGCCCTCGACCTGCCCGGTGACGACTGGACCAGCGCGCTTGGCTGGATTCGCGAGAACACCCCCACCAACACTTACGTCCTCGCGGACCCTTCCCATGCGTGGCGACTGGGCACGGCCGTGCGCATCGGCGCGCAACGCGACGTGTTCCTGGAAGAGACCAAGGACGTGGCCATGGCCATGTACTCGCGCGACGGGGCCGAACGCGTGACTACCCGCATCGAGTCCACACAGGGCTTCGCCGCGATGACGTCAGCAGCGTTGACGGCGCTGGCGGCGCGCGAAGGCCTCGATATGTTGGTCACCGAGCGGACGCTGGACCTGCCAGTGGCACATCGCGTCGGCCCGATCACGATCTACCGGTTCGCCCGCTGAGCCGGCGCCGACGTGCAACCGGCCTCCGCCCGCGCAGGTCGCGATCGCTGGTGCGCTCCTGACTGCGGATCTTGTCTGAACTCGGCCCCGTCGCGCTGCTATACTCCGGCCGTTCGCCGGGCCACGGCTTCGGCGGGAGGGAGACCCATGTCAACCAACGCCAACGTCTCGCGCCGCTCGTTCGCCAAGCTGTTTGCCATGGGAGGCTCGGCCGCCCTGCTCGCCGACCCGGCCTTTGCGCGCGAGATGGGCATCGCGGGAACCGTGGGCGACATCCTGCCAGCAGGCCCGTCGGCGGGCGAGCCCTTCTGGCAGAGCGTGCGCGACCAGTTCGTGATGCCGCCCGATCTCGCGGTGATGAACGCCGCCAACCTCTGCCCCGCGTCGCGGCTGGCGGCCGAGTGCCTCACGCGCGAATCGAAGAGCGTGGACGTGGATCCCTCGCCCACCAATCGCGCCCGGCTCATGCCCGAGAAAGAGAAGACTCGCGTGGCGCTGGCCGGATTCCTGCGCGTGACGCCAGAAGACATCATCATCACCCGCAACACGAGCGAGTCAAACAACATGGTGTCGAACGGGCTGGATCTCAAGGCCGGCGACGAGGTGCTGCTGCACGAAGACAACCACCCGAGCAATCTCACGGCGTGGAAGGAAAAAGCCAAGCGCTTCGGCTTCTCGGTCGTAGTCGTGCCGCAGAAGAACCCGCACCCAGGCATCGAGTACTACGTGGACGCCTTCGCCAAGGCGATCACGCCGAAGACCAAGGTCATGTCGGTGACGCACCTGTCGAGCACCGTTGGCGATTTGATGCCGGCCAAGGAACTGGCGGCGCTCGCACGCTCTCGTGGGGTGCTCTTCCTGCTCGACGGCGCACAGAGCTTTGGCCTGCTCGATGTGAACCTCGCCGAGATCCAGCCAGACTTCTATTCCGGCAGCGCCCACAAGTGGCCGTGCGGCGCGCGTGAGTGCGGCGTGCTCTACGTGAGCAAAGCAGCGCAGCCGAAGCTCTGGCCCAGCGTGTACAGCGCGTATCCGGGCGGGGTCGGCTTCTCGAAGACGTTTGAAAGCTTCGGCCAGCGCGACGAAGCCACGATGATCGCGCTGCACGAGGCGCTCGACTTTCAGACCAAGGTGGGCCGCAAGGCCATCGAGGATCGGTCGCGAGCCCTGACGACACAGTTGATGGAGGGCCTGGGCAAGCTGCCCGGCATCACGAACTGGACCTCGCCGATGGCCGACCGTCGCGTCGCCGTCGTGTCGTTCGTGCCCGGCTCACTCGATGCCGTCAAGCTGGCGACGGCGCTCTACGCAAACGACAAGATCGGCATCACCACGCGCGGCGGGCAGGACCGCCCCGGCATCCGCGTGTCGCCGCACTTCTATAACAGCCCCGCGGAGGTCGACCGGCTGCTGGCATCGCTTGGGAAGTACCTGAAGAGCGGAGTGTAGCAACCGCGCAGGGCCACGCCGCGCACCAGCATGCCCGTGCATACACGGGCTTTCTCGGTCGCGGCCCGCCTTCGTCATCTCGCGGTCCACCACGGTCGATAGATTGCAGAGGAGTCCAAATGCAGTCTATCCGTTCGATTTCGTGCGCCTTGCTCGTGGCTACGCTGGCGGCCACCCCCGCCATTGCCCAATCGATCAGCTCTCCGGCCCTGACACCGGCCTTCGCCGCGGCGCAGCCACGATCGAATGCCTCGCGCCCCCAGACGCGGGGCGGCTTCTGGTTCAGCGGTGGCCTTGGCGTCGGTTCACTGGGTTGTGACGACTGCAGCAGACGCGAGACAGCGCTGAGCGCAGATCTCTCGCTCGGCGGCACGCTGAATGATCGCCTGCTCATCGGCGCGGGCACGAGTGCGTGGTCCAAGGAAGAAGATGGCCTGACGCTCACCGTCGTCTCGCTCGAAGCGCGGGTGCGGTTCTACCCTCGAGTGAAGTCGGGCTTCTTCCTAACCGGTGGCCTCGGCGTGGGAAGCATCAAGGCCGCGTTCGGCAGAGAATTCGACGAGACCGAGACCGGCGGCGGGGTGACGCTTGGTGCCGGATGGGACATTCGCGTCGGCAAGAACGTCAGTCTCACGCCGTACTGGACTGGCACGGCCGTAAACGCCGGCGACCGGGACGCCAACTTCGGCCAGCTCGGTCTGGCCGTCACAATTCACTAAGCCGGACCGTCGCCGGTCGGCGCGTCGTGCGTTGCGGCCCACGCCAAGACCGGCGGGCGTGGTCAATCGAGTCGCGCGGCGACCTGCGAGCCGCGAAGGCACGCGTCGCGCCCCCGTCACGAGTGCTGTCAGGTTCGCGGCCACCTGCGGCCAGGAGCGGTCGCGCGAGACGCTGGGCAGGTCGTGCCCACATCGTGCAGACCAGCGCGATCGCGGCGCCGGCGACATCGCGCCGGGTGACCGCGCGGAACCGCTTGAGAGCTAGGTCTCGAGCCGGATCCCCTTCAACCTCAGCACCGGCGCGTCTTCGTCTCCGAACCACAGGCGCACGACGCCCCCGTCGATCCGCGCTCCGGGCATCGGCAGCTCGATCGTTGAAGCGGCGCCCGTCGGCCAGGGCGCGTCCAGCGCCTCGCACACAATGTCTTGCGCCAGGCTCAGCACGCCCTCGGCCGCATCGGCGAGTACGTCAGGGTCGTCCGCTTCCTCGAGTTCGATGTTGAGGGCAGTCGTCGAACCCACGCCGTCTGGAGACTCGATGGTCACAGCGTCGCCCTCGGCCGTGGCGGTGAATCCGTCGGGAAGGCTCGCCGCCAACGCGGCGGCGAGTGCCTTGGCAAATACGGCCGGGGTCACGCCTATTGCTGCTCCGGCGGCGTGACCGGCGTCGTCCGCACGGTCGGATACTTGATGCCGAGCTGATCCAAATAGGTCGGGTACTTGGTGGGATCGTAATAGAACTTCTTCATCTGCTCCCGGTACTTCGAAAGAATTTGTTCGTTCAGGAACGTCGGCGCGGGCGTGTCCTGCTTGATGAACGGGATGTACTTCACGTCCTTGGTCTGCACGTTCTTGAAGTAGTCCCACGACTGCGTGATGAGCTCGGGTCTGGTCAGTAGATCGAGGATGGTCATCGCCTGCACCTTGGCGCCGGCCACGACGCCCTTATGGGCGATAGGCGTCGCGCTGGCGATGCCGCTCGACCAATTGTGCCCCGGCAGGCCGGGGATGTTCGCGGGATAGCGTAGCGTGACCGTCGGCACGTTCCAGGACACGTCGCCGATGTCGTCCGAACCGCCGCCCATGTTGTCCTCGGGCTTCACCGGCTGGCCCATCTCGGCCAGCTTGGTGGCCATGCCTGGCTGCGTGGCGTTGCCCAATTCCTTCTGCAGTGCCTTGGCCAACGTCTGGTCGGCCTCGCTCCACTCAGGCAAGCCGACCTTCTGGATATTGGCGAACATCGTCTCGGCAACCGGCTTGTTGAAGTGTTGCGGATAGGCCGTGCCCAGGATGCGCGAGGTCCACTTCGTGTTGGTCATGAGCGCCGCGCCGTCGGCCATCTTGTTGGCGATGTCCCACAGCTCCTGGATGTGCGGCTGGTCGGTCTCGCGCAGGTAGAACCAGATGCTGGCATTGCGCGGCACGACGTTGGGCTGGTCACCGCCGTTGGTGATGACCGAGTGCGAGCGCTGCGACAAGCGCAGGTGCTCGCGGCGGTAGTTCCACGCGATGCTCATGAGCTCCACGGCGTCGGCCGCCGAACGGCCGCGCCACGGCGCGCCGGCGCTGTGCGCCGTCTCGCCTTCGAAGGTGTACTCGACCGAGATGAGGCCATTGCCGCCTCCAGCGCCCCACGACACGTTCAGGTTGTTGCCGACATGCGTGAAGAGCGTGACGTCGACGTCCTTGAACATGCCGTCGCGGATGAACCACGCCTTGCTGGCAACAAGCTCTTCGGCCACGCCCGGCCAGAGCATCAGTGTGCCGGGCAGCTTCTCGCGCTCCATCACGCGCTTCACGGCAATCGCCGCCACGATGTTGAGCGGCACACCCGTGTTGTGGCCTTCGCCGTGTCCGGGCGCGCCCTCCACGATCGGATCCTTGTAGGCCACGCCTGGCTTCTGCGACGACTGCGGGATGCCGTCGATGTCGGAGCCGAGCGCGATCACCGGCTTGCCACTGCCGAACGTGGCCACCCACGCGGTCGGAATGCCCGACTGACCGCGCGTGATCTTGAAGCCGTTCTTCTCGAGCACGCCGGTGAGGTACTTCGACGTCTCGACTTCCTGGAAGCCGAGCTCACCGAAACTGAAGACCGAGTCCACGGCTTCCTGGGCCAGTTTGGCAAGACCGTCCACGTGTTCGGCGGCGCCCCGTTTCATGGCGGCCAGGTTGGCCTCGGCCGGAGTCATCGGCGCGGGTTTGACGGTGGGCGCCTGTGCCCGCATGGAACTCGCGGCAAGCGCGAGCACAACGAGCGACGTTCCAAAGGTGCGAATGCGAATCATCGTGCCGGTCCTCCAGCGTTCGCCCTCGGCCGCGCGAGTGCGCAACGCCGTGGGGTGCCGGCAAATTGTACTCGCGGGCGGCCACTCCCGGTCGATGGAGAGATCTGGCCTCGGCCATGACGGGAGCGAATCGACCGCCGCGCCGCCCTGCGACGAGGCGCGCACCCAGCTACTGGTCGAGTGTCGGCCTATAGGCCGGGGGGCGACGCGCCTTGGTCTTCTCTTCGAAGGCAAAGGCGAACGCCAGCAGGTCACCCTCGCTGTACGCGCGGCCCATGAACGCCAGCCCCAGCGGCAGGCCATGCGTCTCGCCCATCGGCACCGTCAGGCTCGGCGTGCCCGCCACCGCCGCCATCCCATAGCCCGCGCCCATGAAGTGATCGCCGAGGACGTGGTCGGTTGGCCAGGTGGGCGCCATGCTCGGCGCGATCAGCGCGTCGAGCCGCTCGGCGTCGAGCACGGCCAGGAGGCCGTCGCGGCCCGCCAGGTTCTTGGCCGTCGTCTTGGCGCGCACATACGCGGTGTCGGTGAGCGGCCCCTTGGCCTGCGCCTGCGCGAAGATCTCCTGCCCGAAAAACGGCATTGCCTGCGCGGCATTCGCGGTGTTCCAGGCCATCAACGCCTCGAGCGAGGTGTTCGGCGACCCGCTCTTGGCCAGATAGGCGTTCAGCCCGTCTTTGAACTCGTAGAGCAGTACCTCGAGCTCCGCGTCGCTCCAACGGTTGTAGGTGGCGATGCGCACGTCGACCACCGTGGCACCCGCGTCCTTCAGCGTGGCAATCGCCTTCTCCATGGCCGCGTCCACGTCGGGGTGATAGCCCATCGCCTGACGCACCACGCCGAAGCGTCTGCCGACGAGCGCGTCGGCCGTGAGCGCTGCTGTATAGTCGGCCTTCACCTGACCCGTGGCCGACCCGCCAGCCGGGTCCGCGTCGTCCACCCCGGCCATCGCCGAGAGCAGCATCGCGGCGTCGGTCACGGTACGGGCCATCGGGCCCGCGGTGTCTTGCGACACCGAGATGGGGATGATGCCGCTGCGGCTCACCAGTCCCACGGTCGGCTTGAGCCCCACCAGGCCGCTCACCGACGCCGGGCACAAGATGCTGCCATCGGTCTCAGTGCCGACGCCGACGGCCCCGAGGCTCGCCGCAATGGCGGTGCCCGTGCCTGCGCTCGACCCGCACGGATTGCGGTCGAGCACGTACGCGTGCTTGGTCTGACCGCCCCGCGAACTCCAGCCCGAGGTCGATCGCGTGGACCGGAAGTTGGCCCACTCGCTCAGGTTCGTCTTGCCGAGCACCACGGCGCCTGCCTCGCGGAGCCGCGTGACGATGAACGCGTCCGTCGTCGGCCGGTTGTCGGCCAGCGCCAACGATCCGGCGGAATTCGCCATGCCCACCGCGTCGATGTTGTCCTTGAGCAGCACGGGGATGCCGTGCATCGGCCCGCGCACCTTCCCGGCTGCCCGTTCCGCATCCAGCCGTTCGGCATCAGCCAACGCCGTGGGGTTCACCTCGATGACGGCATTCAGCGCGGGCCCAGCCTTGTCGATGGCCGCGATGCGCGCCAGGTACGCCGTGGTCAACGCACGCGACGTGAGCGCGCCAGCTCCCATCCGCGCCCGCGCGTCGGCGGCACTCAGTTCCACGACGTCGAGAGCAGACGCGACGGCGGCCGCCGCCGGTGCCGGAGGCCGCGCGGACTGATCCGGCGCGGCGCTGCAGGCCGCCGGCACGATCACGGCGAGCACGAGAGCAAGATGACGGACATTCATACGGGCGCCAGCTCCAGGAAGAGGACACGTCAGTGTATCCCCGGCGCCACGCCGGACGCCCACAGCGGTAACATCGGGACACTCCCGTGACGCCGTTGCCAGACTCGTTCGTTCCTCATCCGCTCATCGCCGGCGGTCATCGTATGACGCTGGCCGCGTGGGCGCGCCCGCGCCGGTTTCCGGGCCTGCCGCCAGCCGAGGCGCGGCTCTTCCGGGTCAGGCCCGACACCCAGGTACTCGGGCAGTGCCACTGGCAGGCCGAGCGCCGGGCACGCCTGACGGTGATCTGCCTGCACGGCCTCGAGGGGTCGAGCGACGGACACTACATGCGCGGTATGGCCGACAAAGCGTGGGCGCGCGGTTTCAATGTCGTGCGCTTGAACCAGCGCAACTGCGGCGGCACCGAGCACCTCACGCCGGGTCTGTACCACTCGGGGCTCACCGCCGACCCCCTGGCGGTGATGCACGCGCTCGTGGACGACGACCAGCTCGGCCCGTTCGCCTTTGCCGGCTACTCGCTTGGCGGCAACATCGCGCTGAAGCTCGCTGGAGAACTCGCGCCGCAGGATGCCGCACGTGTCGTGGCGGTCACGGCCGTGTCGCCGCCCATCGAGCTGGGCCAGTGTGCGGATGCGCTCGAGCAGCCCGCCAACATCGCTTACCACTGGAACTTTCTGCGCGGCCTGCGCACGAGGATTCGGCGAAAGGCGCGCCTGTATCCCGACATCTACAGTACGGCCGCGCTCGCTCACGTACGCAGCGTGCGGGCCTTCGACGACGCCTACACGGCGCCCCACAACGGCTTTGCCGGCGCCGCCGATTACTATCACCGGGCCAGCGCGCGCCGCGTGTTGGGCGCGCTCGCAGTGCCGGCGCTGCTCATCACGGCGGCCGACGATCCGTTCGTGCCGCCGGACGCGGCGCGCGACCCGGCGCTCGGCGCGGCACCACACCTCACCCGCATCGTGACCAGACACGGCGGGCACTGCGGATTCATCGGCCGGCCCACACGCCCCGGCGACGACGGCTACTGGGCGGAGAGCCGGGCGCTGGATTTCATCGCCGCCGCCGACGCGGCCGCACGCTAGCGTCCGGGATCAGCCCCGCGCGAGCAGTTCAATCATGCGCTGACCGAACACAGCGCCCTTCCCTGCGTCTTCGTGCTTGAAGTACACGAACACGTCGCGGCACCGCGTCGACAGGTCCTGCGCAAGCGCGGTCCACGTGCGAATCGCCTCGTCGTCATAGCCTTCGTCGCGCAGACGCAAGTAGGCGAAGTCCGCGGTCGCCACGACCGGCACGGATCGCGCCTCGGTGTCGGCCACGCACAGCGCAAAATTACGCGCCCGCAACCGCGCGTAGACCTCGTCATCGAGCCACGAGTCGTGCCGGAACTCGAACGCGGCCGGCGTGCCGTCAGGCACGGTGGCCAGGAACGCGTCGAACACCTCGAGGTTGCATTTCAAGTTGGGCGGGGTCTGAAAGAGCAGGGCGCCCAGGTGCGGGCCCAGCGCACGCGCGGTCGTCACGAAGAAGTCCACGGAGTCGCCCACGTCTTTCAGGCGCTTGTCGTGCGTGATCCGGCGGTTGGCCTTGAGGGTGAAGCGGAAGGACGGAGGCACCTGACCGGCCCAACCCGCCACAGTCGTCGGCGTGGGCATGCGGTAGAACGTCGCGTTGATTTCAACCGAGGGAAAACGTTCGGCGTAGAAAGGCAGCATCTTGGCCGCAGACAGCGACTGCGGATAGAAGCTGCCTTTCCACTCCGGGTAGTTATAGCCGGACGTGCCGACGAGGATCACCGGAGTCCCCGCGTCAATGGTGCGAAGTTACCAGCGGGGCTCGCGCCGGCCGCCACCGCCACCACCGCCACGGCTGCTGCCGCCGCCGCCGCGACCCATGCCACCGCCGCCGCCACCACCGAAGCCGCCGCCACCACTGGGCTTGGGCCGGGCTTCGTTCACGACCAGCGCGCGACCGTCCATCTGGAACTCGTGGAGTTCGTCGATGGCCTTCTGCGCACCTTCGTCGGTTGCCATCTCGACAAACGCGAAGCCGCGCGCCCGGCCCGTGGCCTGGTCACGCATGGTGTGCACGTTGGCCACATCGCCAGCGCGACCGAACAGTTCGGTCAGGTCTTCGTCGGTTGCACTGTAGGGAAGATTGCCCACGTAGAGTCTACGGCCCATCGGTCACTCGCTCCTGCCGCGCTTCGGTCGATCAGCCCGACGCGCGCGACACGCCGGGCTTCCCCGCGACCAGCTCGCCAGCGTGGCAGGGGAAACGGAGTCTCACCGACCGGCACGAGCAGAACTTTCTCAGGGACGTTAAAGTGGGCGAAGTATAGCAGACCCCGTGTCAAGGGGGAGCCTGGATGCGTGGCGGCGTCTGCCGCCGTGGTACATTCCTGACGATGGGCCGTCTGCTAGCCACCATACTCCTGCTGGCCACGCTGGCGTCGTGTTCGCCCTCCCCACCTGCCGTCACGGCCAAGCGGTACCCGATTGCAGGCCAGTTACTGGGCGTGCAACTCGACACCGGCCAGGTCCTGCTCAAGCACGGTGACGTCGAGGGCTACATGGGCGCCATGACCATGCCCTTCCCGGTCGAGGATCGCGTGTCGATGCGCGAGCGGCGGCCAGGAGACCTCGTGAAGGCCACGCTCGTCGTGGAGCCAGGCCGGTACTATCTGGAAGGCCTGCAGTTCCTTGGCACGGCGCCCCTGCCGGCCGCCGCGACGGCCCGACCAGTCGCGGAAGGGGTGCAGATTCTCGGGCCGGGTGACGCAGTGCCGACCACGTCCCTGACCGATCACACCGGCAGGCCGCTGAGCCTGGCGGACTGGGCCGGCAGTGCCGCGGTCGTGACCTTTGTTTACACCCGGTGCCCGCTGCCAGACTTCTGCCCACTGATGGACCGTCGGTTTGCCGAAGTCCAGGCGGCAGCCGCAGCCACCGCCGGGCTCGCCGGGCGCGTACGGCTCCTCTCGGTCAGCTTCGACCCGGACGTGGACACCGCACAGGTGCTGGCGGACCATGCCGGCCGGGTCGGCGCCGGTCCCGGATGGCGGTTCGCCACCGCCCCGGCCGCCGTCGTCGACCGCTTTGCGGCCGAATTCGGCGTGAACGTGATCCGCGAAGCCGATCACACCATCACTCACAACCTGCGCACGGCCGTCGTTGGCCCGGACGGTCGCGTCGTGGCCACCTACTCAGGCAACGATTGGACGGCCGAGACGCTCGTCGCCGACCTCACTCGCACGCTCGGCGCCGCGCCGGCGGTCAGATGACACCGATCATCCCCAGGTCCCCACAGTCACTGCGCGCCGCGCTCGCGCCCGCCGCCAACCCGCCGCCGCTCACGCACGTCACGCGCACTGAGCGCGCGCTCATTGCGCGCCTCCGCACGCCGGCGGCGGTACAAGCCTGGCTCAACGCGCTGCCCTACAACGCGGAACGCGGCGGTGAAACGCTGCGCACGTTCCGCGGCGTCGCGACGAGGGGTACCGCGCATTGCCTGGAGGCCGCCCTGTTTGCGGCGGTGGTCCTGGAGCAGCACGGCTATCCTCCGCTCCTCCTGAGCTTCGAGTCGGCCGACCGGCTCGACCACGTGATCTTCGTCTACCGCGGCCCGCGCGGCTGGGGCTCGATTGCCAGATCGCGCGACCCAGGGCTGCACGGCCGCCGCGCCGTCTTCGCCACGCCACGCGCGCTCGCGTTGAGTTACGTCGATCCCTATGTGGACTACACCGGACGGGTGCGCGGCTACGCCGTGGTGCACCTGGCGGCGATGGGCCGCTACGACTGGCGCTTCGCCGTCGGCAACGTGTGGGCGGTGGAGCAACTGCTCATCGACTGGCCACACCACCGGATTCGCACGTCGGACGCGCAATATCGCGAGCTGAAACGCCGCTACGCGGCGTTCCGCACGGCACACGGCGTCAAGCCGCTGTACTACGCCCGCCGCGATCGCTGGATGCCGCTGCCGGCCGAATTCACGGCGCCACGCCGCTGAGGCGAGCGCGCGTTCAGTCGAGGTCGAAGCCGCGCAGCGGCTTCGTGATGGGTTCCTGCTTGGCCTTCTCGAGCGCCTCTTCGAAACGACGCGACAGCGCGTCGTCGCGTCCCCGCTCGGTGTGTAGCGACTGCTCGAAGATCGCCTCACGCCGCCGTTCCTGCTCTCGGAGCACGTGGTGGGCGTTGTCGAGCGCGGGTGCATGCCCCGAGGCCGGTTCACGATGCGACACGACGCGGCCCAGGTTCAAGTCGACGACGAGCGTCGAGCCGCAGCACGGACAGGTCACTTCTCGCTCGCTCTGCAGGATGGCCATGGCGTCTCCAGACACTGGGGCTTGCCGCGGGCCCCATACCTGCTCAAGAGTAGTAGGTGAGACCAGATGCCGCAAGACGACCATCGCCGCGCCCGATCCGTGCGGGTGGTGACCTACAACGTGCATCGCTGCCGCGGCATGGATGCGCGCACCCAGCCCCAGCGCATCGCCTCGGTGCTCGCCGGGCTCGATGCCGACGTCATTGCGCTGCAGGAGGTCGTCGGCGCGAGCCAGCGTCGGCCGGGGCAGGCTGCCGAACTGGGCGCGGCGCTCGGCATGGGCTGGGTGATGGCGCCCACCCGCCACCTGCGGGGCGCGCTCTTCGGGAACGTCGTGCTCACGCGCCTGCCCGTGCGTCAGCACGTGCAGCACGACCTGTCGTGGAAGACCTGTGAGCCACGCGGCGCGCAACGGGTGGACGTCGCCATCGATGGTGACCATCTGCTGCACATCTACAACGTGCACTTCGGCACGTCGCTTGGCGAACGCCGCGTCCAGGCCGACACGCTGGCGAACATCGTGCACGCCCGACGCCCGCACGGCCCCAGCGTCGTACTCGGCGACTTCAACGAATGGGCGCGCGGCTTGGCCACCGACATTCTGTCGTCGCGGCTGGAAAGCGTGGACCTGACCAAGCACCTCACGCGGAAGCGCACCTACCCGGGCTGGTTCCCGCTGCTCCACCTCGACCACATCTACTACCGCGGCCAGGTGGACGTCACCCACGTGGAGTTGGTGCGGACGCGTCAGGCGCTGATGGCGTCGGACCACCTGCCGCTCGTGGCCGACCTGACGATCACGTACTGACTACGCCAGGTCGTCGCCGACCCGCGCGATCATGACGTGCAGCAGACCCAGGTTGCGCGTGCGGAACCCGGCTTCGCAACTGGCAAAGTAGTACTCCCAGGTGCGGATGAAACGGTCATCGAAGCCCATCCGCCGCACCTCGTCGATCCGCGACATGAACCGCGTGCGCCAGGCGCGCAGGGTCTGGGCGTAGTCGAGAGGACGATCCTCCACGTGGGTCACGGCGAGGTGCGTCTGCGCCGCGGTCACCGCACAGATCTCGCGCAGACACGGCAGCAGCCCGCCCGGGAAGATGTGTTTCTGGATCCAGTCGGAGCGGCGCGCATAGCCGTCGAAGCGGCCGTCGGGCATCGTGATGGCCTGAATGCCGACGCGGCCTCCGGGCGCCAGTGCCCGATCGATGGCGCGGAAGAACTCAGGCCAGAACTCGCGGCCCACGGCTTCGATCATCTCGACCGACACGATGCGCGAGTACTGACCCTCGATGTGCCGGTTGTCGCGCAGTTCGATCTGCACACGGTCCGAGAGCCCGGCGGCAGCCACGCGTGACGCCGCCATGGCGCGCTGCTCTTCCGACACCGTGATGCTCGTGACCCGGCACCCGTACGTGCGGGCCAGATGCATCGCCAGGCCACCCCACCCCGAACCAATTTCGAGCACATGGTCTGACGCTCGGGGCGCCAGACGTTCGCCCCACTGACGGAACTTCTCGATCTGCGCCGCTTCGAGGGTGTCGCCGGGCGCGAGGAACACGGCGCTCGAGTAAGCCATCGTCGGATCGAGGAAGAGCGCGAAGAACTCGTTGCCAAGATCGTAGTGCGCGTAGATGTTGCGGCGACTGCCCGCGGTGGTGTTCTTGCGGCGGCGGTGCCGCCACCGATCGAGGAGATTCGCCAGGCTGGTCAGCGGCGAGTCGAGCGACGCGTGTTGCTGGTTCCTAAAAGCCAGGTCGATCACCAGCGTCAGGTCATCCGCCCGCCAATCGCCGTCGACAAAGGCGTCGCCGGCACCCGTGTCGCCGTGCAGCAGCACGCGACGAAAGAACCGGTCGTTGTCGATCCATACCGACGCATGGGGCTCGGCGCCGGGAGCGCCGAGCACGACCGACGCGCCGTCGGGCATGGTGACCGTGAGCCGGCCCTCGCGCCACGCCGACAAGCCCTCGAGCACGCGGCGTCGGGCGATCGCGCCGATGCGGCGGTCGAACCACGCCGCTACGACAGGGTCGGGCGAGGCGGATAGGGAACGGTCGGCGCGGGCGCCAGGCGAGGCGAGCATACGGTCTCCGTGAGCGTGGCGGCTACCGACGCGTGGCGCGCGCACGCACCGGGTCGCAGGCGGGGGGTGGATGGTACGACAGGCCCTTGCGCCAGAGACGCCAGGCCTCCCAATGAATGGCCGCGACCACGCGCAGCGTCATGAATGGAAAGCGAATCAATGCCTCGGCCAGTCCGCCGTCCGTGAGCGGACGCCGGGCCAGTTGCAGGCGCGACACGAACACGGGCCGGCCGGTGTCGTGCAGGTCGATGCGCACGTCGGCGGCGCCATCGGCAAACGACAGCTCGAAGCGGTAGGTGCCATCGAGCGTGAAGAAGGGCGAGACGTGAAACACCTTCTTCTCGCGCCATACGCCATGACTGTCGGCCTGAGCGGCGGGCAACACGTAGGCATGGCGCTGACCGAACGTGTTGTGCACATCGGCAATGACGGCCAGCGGGTCGCCAGCGGCATCGGCCCCGTAGCACAGGAAGAAGCTGACCGGATTGAACACGTAGCCGAAGATGCGGCCGTGCGCCACCAGTTCGATGCGTCCGATGTCGTCGCGCACGCCGTGTTCGGCCAGCGTTCGAAGCACGGCGGCACGTAGGGCGGCGACGCGCGCCTCGAGCGACCCAGCCTCACGCGGCACGCCGAGGAAATCGGCAACGTCGAACCGCACAGGCTTCCACCAGCGCATGCCGAAGAGCGTGTGGGCACGGTCGAGCGCGGGCGCGGCGGCCAGGTCGATGCGCAGCATGAAGAGCCGGTAGGCAAACGCGTGTGGACGAGGCGCCAGGCGACTGTGCGACACGCGGCCCACGAGCAGCCCTGCCGACACGTCCGGCGAGAGCGCCTTCACCACGCCACTCCGAGCTGCTGCGCCACCACCGCGGCCGACCGCGCGCCGTCCTCATGGAAGCCGTAGCCCAGGTGGGCGCCGCAGTAAAACGTGTGCCGCAGGCCGTTCAGTGCCGCGAGCTGGCGCTGGCCTGCCGACGCGGCCTGATCGAGAATCGGATGGGTATAGTGCATGCGCGCGTGAACCTGCCCGGGGTCGCCGCGGCCGTTCAGCGTACATAGCATCGGACCGGCGCCGTCAATCCCCTGCAATCGTGCCAGGTCGTACGTGATCGCGACCGGCGTGTCTTCCGCGCGGCAGTCCTGCATGCTGACATTCCACGACGCGCGTGCGGCGCGCCGCTCGGGCAGGTAACCGGCGTCGCTATGCAGGACGGTCGGGTTCATCGAGTAGCGAAAGGCGCTCAAGGCCCGACGTTCGCTTGCCGACGGATCCGCCAACATCGCCAGGGCGTCGTCGGCATGCGTGGCGACCACCACGGCCTCAACCAAGTGTGGAGCCTCACCCTCGACCATCAGCGACACGCCGCGGTCCGTACGCGTGATCGACCGGACCGCGCGTCCCGTGCGCACGCCGCGGCCGAGGCGCGCGGCGATCCGATCGACATACTGGCGGCTGCCCCCGACGACCGTGCGCCAGACCGGTTGCCCGGTCGCGGCCAGCAACCCGTGATTGTCGAGGAACCGCAGATACGACTCGGCCGGAAAGGCCCGCATGGCACCCGACGAGGCCGACCAGATGGCACCGCCCATCGGCAGCACGAAATGACGGACCAGCGACGTACCAAAACGGTTCGACTCCAGGAACTCGCCGAGTGTGAGGTCGGCCGCGGACCCCTCAGCCAACGCGCGGCGGCCGGTGCGGAAGAACCGCAGGATCCCCGCCAGCATCGACAGGTGCGGGGTCGTGAACGCCCGGCGCGGATGCGCGAACAGACCTCGAAGTCCAACGCTTGAGTACGCCACGTCGCATCGGTCGCAGCGCACACTGAACGACATGTCACTTGGCCGGCTGTCGACGCCAAGCGCCGCCAGTAGGCCAATGAAGGTCGGATAGGTGCGCTCATTGAACACCATGAAGCCGGTGTCCACGGCTACCGACCGCGCTCCGACATGGACGTCGTGGGTGTGCGCGTGACCGCCGAGCCGCGGTTCGCGTTCATACAGCCGTACGTCGTGGGCCCGGGACAGCAGCCACGCGGCCGTCAAACCCGATACGCCTCCCCCAATGACGGCAATTTTCAAGTCGCTCTGAATAAACCCGCCACCGGCGGCGCTATTCCCTGCGCACGCTCGCCTTTCACGTACGACACAATAGGGAGTGCAGTATCCCGTCATCGACCTCGACCTTGCCCGCCGGCTCGAGCGCGCGGAAGCCGCCGCCAACGCCCGGTTCGTGGAGGCCCGGGCCACTGCCGACCCAACCCGCGGGGCCTGCTGGCGCGACGTGCGTGGCACCTGGGCGATGTTCGATGGCGTGGGGTCCCCCCTCACCCAGACCTTTGGCCTGGGCATGAGCGAGGCGCCAGACGCCGCCATGCTCGACGTGCTCGAGGCGTTCTTCCGCGAGCGCGGTGCGGCCGTGGAACACGAAGTGAGCCCACTGGCGCTCGGCGAACCGCTCGGACTGCTGTCGGCTCGCGGCTACGTGCCGATCGAACTCACGAGCGTGATGTGCCGACCGGCCGCGGCGCTCGAGCACGAGGCGCCCAGCGCGCCAGGGCTGCCCGCCCGCGCAATCGACGGAGCCGCGCTCGGCGCGGCCTGGGCTGATGCGAGCGCGGACGGCTGGAGCGAGTATCCGGATATCGTCCCGTTCGTACGCGACATCGGCAACCTCTTCACACGCACCGCCAACACCCGATGCTTTGTGGCGGAGGCCGACGGCGTGATCGCCGCCACCGGGGTGCTGGCCGTGCACGAGGGCGTGGCGGTGCTGGCCGGCGCCAGCACGCGGCCCGCGTTCCGGCGACGCGGAGCGCAGCTCGCCATGCTCGGCGCGCGTCTGCAGCTGGCCCGCGAGGACGGCTGCGACGTGGCCATGATGTGCGCGCGGCCGGGCAGCGCTTCACATCGCAACGCGGAGCGCCGCGGCTTCCGGGTGGCCTATACCCGGATCAAGTGGCGCCTTCAGCGCTGAAGCCCGCCAGCGGAACCTCGGGCGCCACCAGCCGATCGCCACCTCGCGCCGCTCGATCGATGGCGCCCATCCCCGGGGCCGGCTTCCAGCGTCTTACAGTGGTGAATCAGCACTTCCGCTGAGGCACGGCCCCGACCCGGAGATCCCGCGTGAGCGAACTCAAGGACGACCTCGAATCCCTCCGGCTGCCACCAGCCGCGGCCCGGCGCCCGAGGCGCCGCTGGCGCCCGGCGGTCATCGTGCCGATTCTCGTGGCGCTGGCCGTCGTCTTCGGCTGGCGTCTGCGCGGTGGTCCGCTCGAAGTGGACACCGTCACCGCTACCGTGGATCAGGGCTCGTCAGCAGGTGACCCCGTGCTGACCGCGTCGGGCTACGTCGTAGCGCGGCGCCGGGCCGTGGTCTCGGCCAAAATCCAAGGCCGCCTCGAGCGTCTCGACGTGGAGGAAGGCGCGCGCGTCGTCGAGGGCGCCGTGTTTGCCCGTCTCGAGAGCGCCGATTTCCAGGCGGCCGTGGCGCGCGCTCGGGCGCAACTGGCCAGAGCGGACTCGCAGATCGCCAGTGCCGGCGCGCAGACGGGCTCGGCCGATGCCGCCGTCGCTCGAGCGGCCGCTGACCTCGCCGAAGCACGTCGTCAACTCGACGTGGCCGACCGCCTCACAAAAGAGGAGGTCGTCTCGACCGATCAACGTGACGCGACCAGAAGCCGGGTGGCGGTGGCCGAGGCTATCGTGGCCCAGGCCCGTGCCGACCGGGTGCGCGCCGACGCCGACGTGGCGCGCGCCAGAGCCGAGCGCGACCAGGCCGCCGCCGACGTGACGTACAACGAGGCCCTGCTCCAGAACACATTCATCCGCGCGCCATTCACCGGGACCGTGGTACGCAAGATGGCCGAGGTCGGCGAAAGCGTGGCCCCCATTCCCCCCGGCGTGAACATCTCGACCGCGTCGGGCGCGATCGTGGCCCTGGCCGATCTCGACACGCTCGAAGTGGAAGTCGATGTCGCCGAGGCCAATGTGGCCAAGCTCGTCGCGGAGCAGCCTGCCGAAGTCATCGTCGAGGCGTTTCCAGAAACCACCTTCAAGGGCGTGCTGCGCCAGGTCATCCCCACCGCTGACCGGACCCGTGCCACCGTCATGGTGAAGGTCACGATTCGCGACAAGGACGCGCGTCTCAAGCCCGAGATGAGCGCCAAGGTCACCTTCGTGCAGGCAGGCGGCGGGGCCGCCCCCAGCGCGCGCGTGCTCGTACCGCAGACGGCCGTCATCACGGCCGGCCCGGCCTCGCACGTGTTTGTCGTGGCCGATGGCGTGGCCACCAGGCGCGTCATCACGCTCGGCGGGACGTCGCGTGACCGCGCCGTCGTGGCCACCGGCCTCACCGGTTCGGAAACGCTGGTCGCGCGGCCCGCGGCCTCCCTCACCGACGGCACCAAGGTACGGCCGAGGGCATGACGTCCCCCCCTGCCGTCCTCGTCGAAGGCGTGCGCAAGGTCTATCGGCGCGACAGCCAGGAGATCGTCGTGCTTGACGGCCTTAGCCTGTCCGTACCAGCAGGCGAGTTCGTGGCGCTGATGGGCCCCTCCGGATCTGGCAAGACGACGCTGCTCAATCTGATTGCCGGCATCGACCAGCCCACCAGCGGGAGCGTCGTCGTGGCCGGCACCGATGTCTCGGCACTCTCCGAGAGCGAGCTCTCCACCTGGCGCAGCCGTCACGTCGGTTTCATCTTCCAGTTCTACAACCTCATTCCGGTGCTGACGGCCATCGAGAACGTGGAGCTGCCGCTGCTGCTCACCGACCTGGGCCGCAAGGAGCGGCGCGCGCGCGCGATGACCGCGCTGCGCGTCGTGGGCCTCGAAGACCGCGCGTTCCACTACCCGCGGCAGCTGTCGGGCGGGCAGGAACAGCGGGTCGCCATCGCCCGCGCCATCGTCACCGACCCGGCCGTCATTGTGGCCGATGAGCCCACCGGGGACCTCGACGCCAAGAGCGCCGAAGACATCCTGGCACTGCTCGACGTCCTCAACCGTCAGTTCGGCAAGACCATCGTCATGGTCACGCACGACCCCCGAGCGGCCGCGCGGGCACACATCGAGCGGCACCTCGAGAAAGGCGTGCTCAGCCACAGCGTGGGCCGTCACGACGCCACGAGCCAGGCCACCGGGACGCGGCCATGAAGTTCGCCCCGTACGTCCTCAAGCACCTGCGCCGCAACTGGCTCCGCACGTCGAGCACCGTGACCGGCATGGCACTCTGTGTGTTCCTCATCTGCACGCTGCAGACGATTCTCGGCGCGATGGACGCCAACATCCGGAGCGCCGCTGCCGACCGACTGGCGACGCGGCACGCCGTCAGCCTCGTGTTCAACATGCCCTACTCGTACGCGGCGCGCATCCGTGCCGTACCCGGCGTGGTGCGGGTGGCGCCGCTCAACTTCTTTGGCGGGCTCATGGGCAGCTCGTCGCAGGACTTCGCGAATTTCTTCGCGAACTTCGCCGTGGATCCCGGGCCGTTCTTCGAGATGTACCCGGAGTACAACGTGCCGCCCGCGCAGATGGCCGACTTCGTCGCCGATCGCCGCGGTGCGGTCATTGGGCAGGACCTTGCTGACAAGTACGGGTGGACCGTGGGCAGCGCAGTGCAACTCGAGAGCTTCATTCCGCCCTACCGCGTGGGGCGTCCGTTCGAATTCGTGGTGAGGGGCATCTTCGACGCCGACCGCGTGCGCTACCCCGGCACCAACGAGATGCAGATGTTCTTTCACTTCGACTATCTCTACGAGTCGACCCGGCGGCGAGCCGGCGTCGGCAACTTCATGGTGCAGATTGCCGATCCGACGCAGGCGGCCGCGGTGGCCAAGGCCATCGACGACACCTTCGAGAACACCGACGTGCAGACCCGCACGGAATCCGAAGCCTCGTTCCGTCAGGGCTTTGCGGAACTGGCCGGCAACCTCGTCGTGCTCTTGAACGGCATCGGCCTGGCCGTGGCATTCACGGTGCTGCTGGTGACCGCCAACACGATGAGCATGGCCGTGCGCGAGCGACGCACCGAGATCGCCGTGCTGAAGACCCTGGGCTTCTCGAGCCGGCGCGTGATGGGGCTGATCATCGGCGAAGCGGCCGTGCTCTCGGCCGCGGCCGGCGTCGTGGGTGTGGGACTGGCGAGCCTGCTCGTCTCGAACATCGCGAAGATTCCATTCCTGGGCGCCGCACTCGGCCAGTTCCCGCCACTCGAGCTATCGCCCAGACTGGCCACTGGCATGGTGGCGCTGTCGCTCGGTCTGGGCCTGCTGGCCGGCACCGTGCCGGCATGGAACGCCTACCGGGCCCGCATCGTGGACACTCTGCGGGCGGCGTGAACTATGGCCCTGCCCTTCAGCTACAACGTGCGCAATCTCGTGGTGCGGTGGCGCGTGACCACGCTGGCCGTGGGCGCCGTGGCGCTCGTGGTGGCCGTCCTGGTGGTACTCGTCGCCATGGCCAACGGCTTCCGACTCGCACTGCAGGCCACCGGTTCCACCGAGAACGCGGTGCTCACCCAGCGCGGGTCCACCGGCGAACTCACCTCGGGCCTGAGCTTCGACAACGCCCGGGCCGTGATGGTTGACGCGCGGGTCACACGCGACGAGCGCGGGCTGCCGCTTGCCTCGCCCGAGATCTTCGTCGTGGCCAGCCTGGCGCGCAAGACCGGCCCGATCGCCAATGTGAGCCTCCGCGGCGTGACCGAGGCGGCGTTCCGGGTGCGCCAGGGCGTCACGATCACCTCGGGCCGACCGTTCACTCGCGGACTGAACCAGCTCATCGTGGGCCGCAAAGTGCTCGAACGCTACGCCGGCGTGGAGGTGGGATCCACGCTGCGCATTCAGCGGCGCGACTGGGTCGTCACGGGCGTGTTCGACGCCAATGGCGGCGGTTTCGAGAGCGAGATGTGGGGTGATCTTGATGTACTTGCCGCGGCCTTCCAGCGCCGTGGCGGCTACCAGTCACTCACCTTGCGGCTGCAGTCGCCCGACGACGTGGCCGCATTCAACGACGACCTGTCACGTAACCCGCGGATGCAGGTGCAGCTCGTGCAGGAACGGAAGTACTACGACGACCAGTCGGCTCAGGTGTCGGCGCCGCTCCTCGCGCTGGCCGTGTTTGTGGCACTCGTGATGGGCGTCGGGGCGGTGTTCGGGGCCATGAACACGATGTACGCGATCGTGGCGGCGCGCACCCGCGAGATCGGCACGCTGCGCGCGCTGGGATTCTCGCGGTGGAGCATTCTGGTGTCGTTCGTGATCGAGTCGACGCTGCTGGCCCTGGCAGGCGGCGTGCTGGGGTGCCTCCTCGCCATTCCGGCCAATGGCTTGTCGTCGGCCGCCGGCGGCGCCAATTTCGCCGAGGTCTCGTTTGCGTTCCGCATCACGTCCGCCGCAATCGGCGCGGGCATGGGCACGGCGCTGTTCATCGGCCTGGCCGGCGGGCTGCTGCCGGCGTGGCGCGCCTCGCGCGTCCCGATTACGGCGGCGCTCAGATCGTAACCACGGGCGGCACAGGGCCGCGTGGGCCCGGCACGCCGGCAACTGGCGCGACCGCCCACGCCGCGCGTTCGAACGGGTTGTCGGCGTAGGCGTCGCCCCCGCGCACCCACGCCACGGCGCTCGCTGACAGATAAGCCGGCACGAAGAGCGGCCCCCAGCACTCGGCTTGTCGCACGTGCACGCGCTCGTGGGCACGGGTATCGTCGAGCGCGGCGGCGTCCCTGGCCAGCACCACGTGCCCCAGCGTCATCGCCAGCACCGGCAGGCGCGGCGACAGAAGATCGAGCAACCGCGCCACGCCGGGGCCCTGCGCCTCGAGCACGCCGGCGACGATGCGCAGCGACGGCGCGGTGAGGCCAATGGCCGTGAGACCCAGCAGAGACGTCGGCGCGGCCCACAGATACGCCGCCCAGCGCCGGCCCGTCATCCGCCCGATCCAGGCAACGACGCCGCGACCGCGTTCACGCGCTGGCGGGCCTCCTCGTAGATGCGCGCGGGCACGGGCTGCAGATTCCACGCGAGCCCGAGCCATGACATGACCTTCACGACGTACCAGGTAGGATCGAACTCCCACCAATAGAAGCCGTTGCGGGCAGCGCGCTGGTAGCGGTGGTGATTGTTGTGCCAGCCCTCCCCTGCCGCGAAGAACGCCGTGATGGCATTGTTCCGCGAGTCGTCGGGCGTGTCGAAGCGCCGGCTGCCCCACAAGTGATTCACCGTGTTGATGGCAAAGGTGGCGTGCGCCAGCGTCGTCGTGGCCACGCCGAAGCCCCAGATGGTCCACGCCCAGCCGCCGACCGCGTACAACCCGGCCGCCAGCATCAGCGGCGGCACGACGTAATACGTCTCGAGCCACGCGATCTCGGGCACCGAACCGAAGTCGCGCACCACCGGGTTGGCCTCAGGCAGCGCGTCGTTGCGCGCGTCGTTCAAGAACCAGCCCACGTGCGCGTAGTAGAAGCCGCTGACGGCGGGGCTGTGCGGATCGCCGTCACGATCCGCGTACTTGTGGTGGCTGAGGTGGTGTCCGGCCCACCAGATCGGCCCTTTCTGCATGGCGGCCGTGCCCACGAACGCCCAGAAAAAGCGCGCGCCACGCGACAGCTCGAACGCCCGATGCGCGAAATAGCGATGAAACGAGAGGGTGAGGCCGATGGCCCGGAGGAAGTGCGACACGGCCCAGACGCCAACGAGCGACCAGGACAACGGCACGGTGACGACGAGCAGGGACGAGGCCTGCACGCCCCAGAACACCGTAGCGGCGGCTAGCTTTCTTCCTCGAAGCCCTCTTCGATCGACAGCGGACGCGTGGCCGGCCGCAGGGCTTCCCGATGATCGTAGATGGGCACGTCGCGAACGTGCATCGAGTTCGAACACGCTGGTGACTTCGCCTCGATGATGACGGTGACGGGACTGCCCCCGGACCCTTCTCGGAAACCGAGACGGCACCCGCAAGCAAGAGTGGCGTGTGTGAATCCCTTCAGCATCGAACTGTTGGAATCATACTACACCGCCTGTTTAGAGCAGGGCCTTGATCTCGCGGTCGAACTGCGACTTCGGTGCCAAACCGAGATGCCGCTTGCAGACTTTCCCGTCGCGGCTGATCAGGAACGATGCGGGGATGCCGTAGATCGGCCCATAGGCGTCCTGAATGTCGTCGTGTCCTAGTCCAAGCACGATCGGGTAGTTGACCTTGTATTGGTCGGCAAAGGCCTTGGCCTTGTCGGCCGGGTCATCGACCGACAGCCCGAGCACCACGAGATCGCTCTTGTATTGCTGCTGCAGTTCTACAAACGCTGGGATCTCGGCCTTACACGGGCCACACCAGGTCGCCCAGAAGTTGAGCAGCACCACTTTGCCCCGGAACGAACTCAGCTTCACCTGTTTGCCGTCAAGCGACGGCAATGTGAAGTCTGTTGCCGGCTTGGCATCGGGCAGACACGCGGCCCCGGCCTGCGCCTCGCCGAGCGTCGATTCGTGGGCGGCGACCGGCTCGACGAAGGGCGCCGTCATCGGCTCCCCGGTCGGGTCGTCGTGGCTACCCCAGGTGAACGGCACGCTGAGCCCCAGCAGGGCCACCACCGTGCCGACGATGGCGACACCGCGCAAGCTGCGGCTCGGGACGGGAATCGGCTGCTCTTCCATGCGGCTATTCTCCCTCAAGTCCAACCGCCGACGCCACGCCGGTCAACTGCGCCGACGCAACGAGCACGTACGTCACGCCGTTCCTGGTGACCACCTCGGTGTGACGGCCAAAGGCGGTCACGTCCGCAGCCGTGGCCGAGCGCCCGGGCATGACGAACATCGAGACCGGCTCGCCGTGCACCCGGTAGAGCACGTGCGCCACCCAGCCTTCACCGTAGAGACAGCCGCGCACGGCAACCAGATGCGCGCCTGCGGCCTCGCGCGGGACGGGCAACGACACGTCCAGCCCATGCGCTTCGTGCAGCTGCGCCTGCCCGTCGCCGGCGGTCATGGGCTGCTCGTGGTCGTCACCGTCGATGATGAAGCACTTGATGTGGTCCAGCGTGAGCTGCGCGGCCAGCAGCGCCGATGACTGGCCGGTGCCCCAGTACAGCCCGCCAGTGATGGCCAGCACAACGACAGCCGCCGCCGCAAGCGGCGAGACGCTCCACAACCAGCCGCCCATTGCCGGGGCGCGCTCGGCACCCGCCAGCGTCCGCACCCGCGACTCGAGACCACACGGCGCCGCCCCGCGCAGTGACGCGCGCCGGCTCGCGAGCAGGGCCCGCACGTCGCGCTGTTCCCGCATCGACTGCCGGCACGGACCGCAGTGCGCAAGATGCGCGTCGACCAGCGCCGAATCGCGCGGACACGTCTCGCCGTCCACAAACGGCGGCAGCAACGACTCCATCTGGCGACAGTCCTGTGACTTCATGGGGAACTTCACGGTCATGATTGCCCTTCCGTTCCGGTACGCGACACCTGGGTGGCAGTGGTGGACGCGCTGAGCGCTGCGTGCAGGAGTTTGCGCCCCCGCGAGATTCGCGACATCACGGTGCCGATCGGCACCGACAACGCATCGGCGATTTCCTGATACGACAAGTCCTCGACATCGCGCAGCCACACGGCCTCCCGAAATGCCTCGGGAAGCCCGTCGACGGCGGCCTTGATGTCGGCATCCTGCAGCGAACGTAGCAGCACCGTTTCCGGCGTGGTGCGCTCGACGACGCCGGCGTAACCGGCATTCATCGCGGCGTCGACGGTGTCGCTGTCGAACGACACCCGGGCGCGGGCGTTGTCGCGCCGCCGGTTTCGCCAGGTGTTGTGGAGAATGGTGTACAACCACGCCTTCAGGTTGGTGCCCGGCTGGAACCGCTCGTGGGCTCGCAGCGCCTTCAGGTACGTGTCCTGCACCAGGTCGCGCGCGGCATCTCCGTCGCGGGTCAACCTGACCGCGGTGCCATATAAGCCATTCATGAATTCCAGCGCGTCTTCCATCAACTGCGGTCCATCTTCCCGGTCGGACGGCCGCGGGCGCTCAAACACCGGGACCTCCGACGAGTGACGAGGGGGATAACCCCGCGGAGACCTGCGCTATTCCCGGCATGGCTGAATATCAGACGTCTCCAGTATAGGACACGGAACCGGGGACCAGATCTTGCTAGCTTGACGTCACAAGCAGCAGATGCGGCAGGTCGGTGGCGCTCCCAAGGTAAGATGCGCGGAGCGCTGGCGGCCGGCACTTCGGGTGCCGCGACGTCCACAGGACCCTCGAGGAGTTCTCCGTATGCGAACCGTCACGCCGGCCCAGCCCCTTGCCTTACGCAGGGTCACGTCGATTGCCCTCGCCCTCGCCATATCCGCATGTCTGGCGCCCCCCGCGTCGGCCCAAACCCAGTTTGCGCCGTACTTCGGGAAGAATGCGATTCGATACGACAACTTCCAGTGGCACACGTATCAGACCGACCACTTCGAGATCTACTACTACCCGGCCATCGAGCCGCACCTGGAACGGATGGCTGGCTACGCGGAAAGCGCCTATCAGCACATCAGCGCCGAGTTGAAGCACGACCTGGCGGCTAAGGTGCCGCTCATCCTCTTTCAGACGAGTGCCGAATTCTATCAGCAGAACGTCATTCCAGGCGCGGCCCAGGAGGGCGTGGGCGCGTTTGCCGAGCCCAGCCGGTACCGCATCCTGATGCCGATGGACGAGCCGCCCGACCTGCTCTACCGGCTGATCGTCCACGAACTCACCCACATCTTCCAGTTCGACATCATCCCCACGTCGCTCATCCGCAATTCGACGCCGCTCTGGGTCAACGAGGGCATGAGCGACTACATGACGGGCGTGTGGCGTCCCAACGACATCATGATGGTGCGCGACGCGGCCATCGCCGACATCGTCCCCAAGATGAGCAACCTGCAGGGCTATGGCAACCTCGGCAGCCCGCGCGGCATCTACAACCTGGGACACGCCGCGTTCGAGTTCATGGAGGCGCGCTGGGGCAAGGAGGGCGTGCGCCAGTACGTCTTCGCGCTGCGCAAGAGCATCATCGGCGGCGGCGACGATGCCTACCAGGAAGCCTTCCAGATGTCGGCCGAGGAATGGGACACCGAGTTCGACCGCTACTTGAAGGAACGCTTCAAGCCGTTCCGCGACAAGGAGCGTCCGGCCGACTACGGCCGCAACCTGGCGCCGTCGCCCGACAAGACGCGCTACGCCCAGGCCTACTCGATCGAGCCGTCGCCCTCGGGCGATCTCCTCGCGGCGATGACGGGCAACTCGAACGACCGGGAACTCGATATCGTGTTGCTCTCGACCAAAGACGGCCAGGTCATTCGCAGCCTCACGCCGGGCTTCGACCAGTCGCGCGGCTTCGAGTACATCGTGCAGCCCGGAGGGCGGTGGAACACGGTGCCGTGGATGTCGTGGTCGCCGTCCGGCGACCGGCTCGCCTTCTTCGTGCGCTCCGAGAAGGATCGCTCGCTCGTGGTGGAAGACGTGTTGACGAGGAAGATCGTGCAGCGCTTCGAGCTGAACGACATCGACGCCCCGGAGTCTCCCGATTTTTCGCCCGACGGCAAGACGGTGGCGTTCTCGGGCATGCGCGGCGGCACGACCGACGTGTTCACGATCAACCTCGACACCAAGGCCATCACCAACGTCACCAAGGATGCATTTGCCGACTACGCGCCCACGTGGACACCGGACGGCAAAGCGCTGGTGGTGCTCACGCGCGTTAGCGGCAACGAGAAGCTGTTCCGGGTCGACCCGGCCACTGGCGCGCGCACGCAGCTCACATTCGGCACCCACGACGACGCCGGCGCGCAGTTTCTCGACGACAGCACGCTTGTATTCGCGTCAACCGCCGTCGACCCCAACGAAACGGTCGATCCCGAGGTGGCGAAGAACGGCACCATCTACAACTTGTGGATGCTCAACCTGAAGACCAACGCACTCACGCGGCACACTGACGCGGTCGGGGGCAACCTGTCGCCCGTGGTGCTCAAACGCGGCACCGACCGTCCCAAGGTGGCGTTTGTGAGCTACTACAAGGGCGACTACAGCGTGCACCTGCTCGACCGCAAAGAGCCGATCGGCGCGGCCGTGACGACCGACGACTTCGGTGCGCCGGGTCCGATCGTGGATTTCCAGGCGCCACTCACCCACACGCTCGTCGCCGACAACCAGAAGAAAAAGGGCAAGTTCGACAAGCTCTATCTCGAGGGCCGGCCGCCGGTGAACGTGGGTCTCACGAGCGGCGGCGACTTCCTGGGCGGCACGGCGATCGCGTTCAGTGACGTGCTCGGCGATCAGCAGTTCTCGCTGTTTGCCACGTCGGTGTCACAGTACCGGTCGTTCTCCGGCTCGTACGTCAATCTCGAGCGCCGTTTTCAGTACGCGCTGCAGGGCTTCTCGCAGACGCAGTTTTTCTACGGGCAGCTCGAGAACGTGTTCTACGACCCCAGTTTCAGCGGCATCATCGACCGCGATTTCGCCGTCGCCACTACCACTACGCGCGGCGCCACGGCATTCGGCATCTGGCCGTTCAATCGCTACCGCCGGGTCGAGGTCTCGGGCGGGGTGGCGCACTACAGCGAGCAGTTCCAGGACCAGAGCCTGCAGCAATACTCGCAGGGCTACCAGCAGCAGCAGTTCGGCCGCCAACTGCTCAACAACGGCACGATGGTGCCGTTTGGCGTCGCCTTCATTCAAGAGACGACCGTGTTCCGCGAGTTCGGCCCCCTGGCAGGCAACACCGTGCGCCTGTCAGTCGAGGTAGCGCCGAAGATCGGCAGCACCCTGTCCCGCCAGTCCGTCGATCTTGACGCGCGCAAGTACTTCCGCTTGGGAGGCTCCGGTCTGCTGGCGCTTCGCGCCAAGGGCTTCAAGAGCTTCGGCACCAACCCCGGCTACTACTTCTTCGGAGGCAACTCCGAGATGCGCGGATACCAATACCTGGAGTTCGTGGGCCAGAACGCCGGCCACGTGAACGCCGAGCTTCGCATTCCGCTCATTCACGCCATGGCCACGCCCATCGGTGTTCTTGGCGGCGTGCGCGGAACGCTGTTTGCCAACGTCGGTGGCGCCAGCTGGGCAAACACCGGCTTCAAGGCCTACTCGCGCGAGGCGAGCATCGAGCGCCCCATCATCGACTACGTGACCAATCCGGCCAACCCGAACGTGGGGGTGCCGGTCTACGGCAACCCAGTCGCAATCCAGGGTTTCCGGCTCCTCGACGCGCGGGCCAGCTACGGCATCGGGCTCGAGACCTTCGCGCTGGGGTTCCCGCTGCACTTCGACTGGAGCTGGCGCTCGCTCTTCAACAAGGAATGGGAAGACGTCAAGTTTGCGGCGCAGGGCGGCAGCGCGGTGTTCCGGAAGCCTCGTTTCCAGGTGTGGATCGGCTACGACTTCTGATCATCCCCGCGCGCCCTGGGGCTCGCGGCTGGGCTCGCCGACGGCCCAGGTCGGCTAGTTGCCGGCGCGGGTCATGCGCAGCTCGCTGCGTGCGAGGTCCATCGCAACCCGATAGGGGCTCAGGAACTTGTGGCCGACGATGCCACCGAGCTGGAAGCCCAGCAGCACGCTCGGCGCGCGCAGGTTCAGCACCACGACCGAGAAGTTCTTGTATTCGATGCCGAGGAAGCGCAGGTTCAGGCCCTGCATCAGGAACGCGTCGCGGTCCCAACCGGACGTGCCGTAGACCTTGAGCGCGATGCGGCGTCCGGGCACGAGGCCCGGCTGAAGCGCATCGGCGGTAGCACGACTGATCGAAATTACCTCGCCGCCCGTGTCCACCACGAAATACGCCGGCCGTTCCGAGTTGATCAGCCCGCGCACCATCGCGAGACGGTGCATCCGCAGCGGCAGCGTGATATCGGCAGGCTCGGCGATGAGACGCTCGCCAATGGTAAGCATCTTGGTGCCGTAGTCGATGGTCATCGACAGCCCGAGCGCCATCGGCGAGAAGCTCTCCATCTCGCGCTTGGGAATGCCTTTGAGCGCCGGGTTCTTGATGAGCACCGGCACGTCCTTCACCCTCAGCGTGCCGACCTCGAAGCTGTCGAGACGCGCCAGCTGCAGCCCGCGCAAGCCCACCTCGCCGACGCCCGCGCTGAGCGTATAGGTGATGGGCACGACACCGGCCGACTGGCCGACCTGACGCGAGATGGTCGTCTGCTCGGAGCCGGTGTCGAGCACGAAGTCCACCCAACGCCCGCCGTTGATGCGCGCTTTCACGATGACCTTGTCCTTGACCAACTTGAAGGGCACGGTGTGAAGGCGGCCGCGCGAGTGCTCGTCCAGGGAGTTGGCTTCGCGGCTCTTGAAAGCCTGTAGAAACCGGATCTGCGCCTTGGACCAGAGCGCCTTGTCGCTCTTGTCCTTGTTGGGCAGCAGATTCACGTAGTTGGTATAGGCAGCGGCAGCTTCCTCGTACCGGTGCAGCCGCTCGAGGATGGCCCCGGTCGTGTGGTGGAGCTCGCCGTCTCGCGGCGACGTCCGCATCGCGGCCTGCGCTTCGTTCAGGGCCTCGTCGAGCCTCGAGCGCGACGCCAGCGCCTTGGCCAGGCCGTGGCGCCCGCGCGACATCTCGGGTGCAATGGCCAGCGCATCACGGAACTCGGCTTCCGCCTCGTCGAAGAGGCCGGCCGACCACAGCGCATCCGCGTGAATCGTCATGGCCTCGGGATTGCCCGGCGAATCGGCCTTCAGGCCGGCGGCTTCGTGCTGCGCCTCCTCGAACTCGCCGACGAGCAGGGCCGTTTTCACAACGCCGATCCGCGCCCGCATCTTCAGCGCAGGGTCGTCGGTGGCGGCCGCGCGACGGAACGCGTCACGCGCCTCGTCGAACCGCGTCTCCTGGTAGAGCAACGAGCCGAGCTGAAACTGCAGCTCGGCATCGGCAGCTCCGCCGTGGCCTTCCACCGCCAAACCTACGGCGGTGCACATGGCCGCGACCACCGCACCGCGAACGACCATCCGCATATCGGCCTCCCCTTCAGACAAGCGTCGACTTGCCTCCGGGATGCTCACTCGCGCACTGGCGCTGGCGCGCTGTCGAGCTCGAACTCGCGCGAAGCGCCCGGGGGGCTCCGCCGGGGCCTAGTCTACTTCTGAAAGTGCGCGGAGTTGATGCCGATGTAGTTCGCCCATTTCTCGGGTACCTCGTCGAGGGCGAAAATGGCCTCGACCGGGCACGCCGGCACGCAGGCGCCGCAGTCGATGCACTCGTCGGGATGAATGAAGAGCTGGGTCGCGGCCTCGAAGTCCCCTTCGTCTTTCCTGGGGTGGATGCAGTCCACCGGGCACACGTCGACACAGGCCGAGTCCTTGGTGCCGATGCAGGGTTCGCAAATGATGTACGCCACGCCGAATTCCTCCGTAAATACCAGTCATGACGGCCGCGCCGGCGGCCGGTTGATCACGCCGAGGCCTCTAAGGCCGCCGACGGCAGATAGCCAAGCCGAATCGAGATATTCCTCGCCAATTCCCAGATGCCACGGTGGTCGCTCGTGGCCAGGGGTGCCTCGCCGGAGCCGTGCGCGAAGGCGCCCACCCGCCCGACTTCCTGGGTGGTGTAGTCGCAAATGGGGGCACAGGTGCAGACCAGTCGCTGCGTGCCTTCGGGCAGGTCGCCTGGCCCCAGTCGCACCAGGGTCGTGTCAGGGCGTTGCACATGGGCCGGCGAACTCAGCTTCAGGCAGCTCAGCCGGCGGGTGGCCTGGGGTGCCCCCGCCGAGAAATACACCGCACAGTGCCCCGGCATCTCGCGCCCGTAGACCGTGTGCATGGCCACCTCATCGGGCGCGCCGGTCCAGAGGTAGGTCACTTCGCCACGCGACGGAATCGCGATGAACGCACGATACGACGTCCGCAGCACGTAGTCGCGCACGAGCGGATAGGCGTGAAGTCTCAGTTCCGAGCCGCCGAGCGCCCGGAACATCATGTCGAGCATCTTGAGGGTGAGGCTATACCGCGACGTGTCTTCGTCCTGACGCACGTAGCCGCGCCGTTTCAAGACCGCCAGCATCCGGTGCGCGCTCGACACCGGCAGGCGCAGGGCGCGCGCCACGTCAGACACGCTCATACCACGCGGCGCACGACTGAGGACTTCGCAGACGTCTAGCGCTTTGTCCGTGGACGTCGCCGGCGGTGCTCCCCGCCCGGGGTTATCGGGTCTCACTTGTGTTTCCACTGGATGGAACGTCTTTTCAGAAATGCTCGAACCACTGTAACGGCCACTCCTTGAGGCGTCAAGGTCGCGGCTACCGGATTGACTCCGGATTGGAGCACCTCTACGATGACTATTCCGCCGTGTCCAACCTTTCCGGGCAACAACTCGGCCACTACACCGTTCTCGAACCCCTGGGCGCGGGCGGGATGGGCGTCGTGTACCGCGCGCAGGACACCACCCTCGGGCGGATGGTGGCGCTCAAGGTGCTGCCGGCAACCTCGTCGTCGGACCCGGATGCGGTGAACCGGTTCCGCCGCGAAGCCCGAACGGCCTCGAGCCTGAACCACCCCAACATCTGCACGATCTACGGCTTCGATGAGCAGGATGGCCGTTGCTACCTCGCCATGGAGCTGCTCGAAGGCGAGACGCTCGATCGCCGTCTGGTGAGGGGGCCACTGGACCCCAAGAGCCTGCTCGACGTGGCCTCTCAGGTGGCCGACGCGCTCGATGCCGCGCACGTCGAACACATCCTGCACCGGGATATCAAACCGGCCAACATTTTCCTGACCAAGCGCGGGCAGACCAAGGTGCTCGACTTCGGCCTCGCGAAGCTGGCCGAGCCGCAGCAGCGGCGCGGCGGCGCGGACCAGTCCACGACGGTGGCGCCCACGCTGTTCACGAGCGTCGTGGGTACCACGGTGGGCACGGTGGCCTACATGTCGCCAGAGCAGGCGCGGGCCGAAGAGTTGGATGTCCGCACTGATCTCTTCTCGTTTGGCGTCGTGCTCTACGAGATGGCCACGGGACGGGTGAGCTTCCCGGGAAACACCACCGCCGTCATCTTTGACGGCATCCTGAACCGCGACCCCACGCCGGCGTCGACGGTAAACCCGCTGGTACAGCCAGAACTCGACCGCATCATCGCGAAGGCGCTCGAGAAAGATCGTGCGCTGCGGTATCAGACCGCCGCCGACCTGCGCGCAGACCTGCAGCGCATGCGCCGCGACTCGAGCAAGCGCATCACCGTGCGGGCCAGCGGCGTCCGTACCGACGAGCCTGTGGCCTCGCCCGCGCTGCCCTCCGACGTCACGACGGCGGAGCCTGCCCTGCGACACAGCATGATGGCCATGGACCCGGCCTCGGCGCTGACGGCGGTCGTACCGGCCGCCCCCCGGTCGACGCACGCAGCCACGCCGGCCGAACCATCGATCGGCGGCGCCGCCGCGGCGCCGCCTGGGGTGGCCGGACGGCGGGCAAGCGATGCCACGACGACCACACGTTCGCCGATAGGCGTCGTGGCCGGCGCCGTCGTCCTGGTCGCCGCCATCGCCGGCGGCGTGATGCTGTCGCGGGGGGGCGCCGTCCCGCCACCAGCCACCCCCGCCGCCACCGACCCGGTCGTCCCTGCCGCTGCGCCGGTGTCAGAGACGCCGACGTCAAGCGCCGCGGTCACGCCCCCCGCCCTCCCGGTACCTAACCCGAACCCGCCGGCCGGCGCGAAGCCCGCCGCCACGGGTACCACCGCCCCGCCGGTGCGGGGTGGCGCCGCCGCAGCGGCCAAGCCTGTCCCGACGCCCGCGTCCGTGCCCGACGTCACCGCCGAGGCAACGACGCGGTTCGAGGTTGCGCGCGCCAAGCTCACCAGCAATCTCGTGGACCAGGGGGTCGCCGATCTGCGCGCGCTCATCAGCGAGTTCCCCGGTTCCGCCGTCGCCGCCAACGCGTCGTATCTGGTGGCCGAGACGTTCACCCGCCTGGGCCGCGCCGACGACGCGATGGCCGCGCATGTCGAGTTCGCCAACCGTTTTGCCGGTGACCCGCGGCTGGCCGACAGCCAGTTTGCCCTCGGCGAACTCACGCTGAAGTCGCGGCAGCCGACCCGTGACGAGACCGCGCGTGACATCTTCGGCCGCGCGGCGCTGGCCGCGCCGGGCACGCCCGTCGCGCTGCGCGCGCTGCAGAGCAAGATCGGCATCGAGGACCGGCGCCGCCTGAAGACGCGCGAGTCGGCGACTGGCCGCGAGGTGCCCGCAAGCCTCGCGACGCTGCGCGCGCTGGCCGATCAGTTCCCCTCGTCCCCGCACGGCATGCTCGCGTTGTACCGGATGGGCGCCGGCTACGCTGACGCCGATCAGTGGGAGCTGGCCGCGCGATCGTGGACGGATCTCGCCACGCGCTTCCCCGACAATCCCAATGACGCGTGGTGGTTGCTCGGGGAGTTGTACGAACGCCGGTTACGCGACGACGAACGCGCCAGAGCAGCATTCGCGCAAGTGCCGTCGACCTCGAAGCGCTATCAGGACGCCCAGCGCAAGCTCGCGCGGCGCTGACTCCGGAGGCCTCCCTGCCGCGAACGCGCAGACCGGGCACTATAATGGCCACGGTGTTCGGACAGCCCTTTCGAGTGGTCTCCGTGCGCGCGATCTGTGCCCTGCTGCTCGTTGCGATCGTCCGCCCGGCGGCCGCGCAAGCTCCCGATGAGACGCCTCGCGGCGGCCTTGCCGAGCGCGTGTCGGTCGGGGGCGAGGTGACCGCCGGCTACGGCTCCAAAGACCCGGGCTTCTTCAACTACGCCACCTATGCGTACGACCCGATGCGCAATGTGCGCGTCGTAGTGGATACCTCGGTGCGCCTCTCCCGCCAGATTGAGGTGCTGGGCCAGCTCCGTACCGACGGACTGAGCCACGCGCGACTGACGGCGCTCTACGTGCGGGTGCGGCCGTGGCGAGCGCGTCAGATCGACCTCCAAGCCGGACGCGTGCCGACCACGTTCGGGTTGTTCGGTCGGAGCGGATACGGTGCCGACAATCCGCTCGTGGGACGCCCACTTCCGTACGGCTACCTGACGTCACTTCGGCGTGACGCACTGCCGGCGACGGCGGCCGACCTCATCCGCATGCGGGGCCGCGGGTGGCTCGCTTCGTTCCCGCGCGGCAACCTCACGCCCGACCGCGGTCTCCCGATTGTGGACCCCGACAGTTGGGACACGGGGCTGCAGGCGCGAGTCGTGCGCGGAAAGATGGAATGGACCAGCGCCTTGACGCAAGGCTCGCTCGGCAGCCCGCGGGTATCAGACGACAACGACGGCCGCGCGCTGGCCTCGCGGCTGGTCGTGCGGGCCACGCCCGCCCTCACGCTCGGGGCCTCGGCGTCGCGCGGCGCCTTTCTGTCGCGCTCGCTCGCCGACACGCTCGGTAGCAGTGCCAGGGTCGAGTCATTCCGCCAGACCGCCACTGCCGTCGATGCCCAGATGGCGTCGGGCCGATGGCAGGTCCGTGGCGAGGTCATGCGCAGCACCTGGACGCTGCCGTCGGCCACCGACCCGGCGCTCAACAGCGGCGTGCATGCGCTGGCTGGCTGGCTGGAAGGGCGCGTGCGAGTGTTGCCGGGCGTCGACGTGGCGGCGCGCACCGAGCGGCTCGCGTTCTCCGATCTGGCCACCGCGACGGGCGCGCAGCCCTGGGAGTCGCCGGTGTCGCGGGTCGAAGCTGGAATCGTCGCCTCGCCGCAGCGACACGTCCGGCTGAAGTTTGCCGCGCAGCGCAACCGGCGGCCGCTCGGCGGGCGCGTGCGGCATGACACGCTGCTGGCGGCGCAACTCGGGGTGTGGTTCTGATCCGTCGAATCGTGCTCGTACTCGGTCTGGCCGCTGCAGTGACCGCCGCGTCGGTTGCGACGCTCGCGGGGCGCGCCCAGCCCGCACCCACGGGCAGTATCCGCGGCCGACTCGACATCCGCCGCATCGCCGTCCCACCGCGTCCGCGGCCAGGGGTGTCCGACCTCGGTAGCCGGGCGCCGGCCGGGGTGCCCGACGTGCGCCGCGGCGTCGTCTACCTCGACACCGCCCCGCGCAGCGCGTTCGACGATCGCGAGCCCGGACGGGCGGTGATGGACCAGCGCAACGAGACCTTCGTGCCGCGGCTGCTGGCGGTCCCAACCGGCACGGTGGTGGACTTCCCCAACAGCGACCTTACGTATCACAACGTCTTCTCTCTGTCGCGTGCCCGGCGCTTCGATCTTGGCCGCTATGCCGCCGGCAAGTCGAAGGCGGTCCGCTTTGACCGGCCCGGCATCGTGCGCGTGTTCTGCGACATCCACTCGCACATGTCGGCCTTCGTGGTGGTCTTCAACCATCCGTTCTTCCGGGTCACCGACACCGACGGCCGCTACCGTATCGACCAGGTGCCGCCTGGTACCTACACCATTGTGGGTTGGTACGAAGGCGAAGCGCGCGTGCAGCGCACGATCACCGTCACGCCCGGCACGATCGCCGAGCTCGATCTGGTGGTGCCGTGATTCCCGGGCTCGGCTCGCTGCGAAGCCGCATCTTCCTTGCCAGCACGCTGCTTGCCACGGTCTCGATCGGCTCGGCGGTGTACTTCGTGAGCGCGCTGCTCACTGAGCAGGCCGAGGTCGAGTTGCGGCGCGATCTCACCGAGGCCGCCGGGCTCGTCGACCAGCAGAGCGCGACGCTCTTTGACTCCGTCACGCGCACGGCCGGGCTCATTGCCGACCTGCCCAAGTTCAAGGCGGCCCTCGAGACCCGCGACCCACCCACCATCGAGCCCATCGCGCGCGACTACCTGGGCCAGGTGGGCGCCGACCTGGTCATCGTGCGCGATCGCGATGGACGCCGCCTCGCCGCCGTGAGTGCGCCGGCTCACCACGACGACCTGGCCACCAGCGCCCTCGACCTTGGCGCTGTGCCAAGCCAGGCGCCAGGGGAGGCGTTCTGGCCTCATCCAAGCGGCGTGCTGCAGATCGTGACCGTACCGGTGACCATTGACTTGGAGCGACCTGAATTGCTGGGGTCGCTGTCGATGGGCTACCTGCTCGACGCCACGCGAGCCGCCGAACTCAAGGGGCTCAGTGGCGCCGACGTGGCGTTTGCGCTGGCCGGAACGGTGCGGGCGTCGTCGTTTCCGGCAGCACTGCTGCCGGAGGTCACGGCCTGGTTCAATGCGGACCCGCACGCGGCCATCCTGACCATGGGCCGCGAAGAGTTTTCCGTCCTGACGCGGCCGCTCGCCCACGCCCACGCCGTCGTCCCAGCCGGCGTCGTGCCACACGCCATCGTGCTCAGGTCTCGAACCGAGCGCATGCGTACGCTCGGCACCATCCGCGCCGCGCTGGCCGGCGTGGCCCTCGCCACCGTGGGGCTGGCCGCGCTCATCAGCTACGCGCTCGCACGCACGGTCACCAAGCCGCTCGCCACCATCACGGCCCACATGCGCGAAGTGGCCGCAACGGGCGACCTGACGCGCAAGGTCGCGCTCTCAGGCACACTGTGGAACGACGAAGACGCCGTGCTGCTCGCCACGACGTTCAATGTGCTGACCGAGTCGGTCACGACCGCGCAGCGTGACGCGGCGCAGCGCGAACGCCTGTCGGCCCTGGGACGGCTGTCGACCGTGATCGCGCACGAGATTCGCAATCCCCTCATGATCATCAAGGGCGCGCTACGGCAACTCGTCCGGCCCGACGGCACGGCTTCCGACACACGCGATGCGGCCGGCGACATCAACGAGGAAGTCGATCGGCTCAACCGCGTGGTGAACGAGGTGCTGGACTTCGCCCGGCCCATTCGTTTCGACTGCGCCCCGGCCGCGATCAACGATGTGTGCCGCTCGGCGCGCGACGCGGTGATGGCCGCGGCGCCCGAGCCTGCGGTGGGCCTCGACCTCGATCCGGCGTGCGGCGGCCTCACGACCGACGCCGAGCGGGTGCGAACGGTCCTGGTGAACCTGCTCACCAACGCCCGCGCCGCCGTCGCGACGACGGCGCCCGACGGGACGCCCCTGGTCATGCTGGCAACCCGCCGGGCCGACGATCGAGTGGTCATTGCCGTGCGCGACCGGGGCGTGGGTATCCTGCCGGGCGACCTGGGACGCGTGTTCGATCCATACTTCACGACGCGCCGCACGGGCAATGGGCTCGGCTTGGCCATCAGCAAGAACGTCGTTGAGGGCCTCGGCGGCACCATTTCGGTGACCAGTCACGTCGGCTCCGGCACCGAGATCCTGGTCGTGCTGGCCGATTCGCCGCTGGGGCGCGCGTGACGATGACACCGACTGGCCGCGTGCTCCTCGTGGACGATGAGGAGAAGATCCTGAAGACGCTGGGCCGCGCGCTGCGCGACGACGGCCATCTCGTCACGACCGCAGCGCGCGCCCTCGATGGCCAGCGGCTGCTCGTGGAGCAGTCGTTCGACCTGCTCATCATCGACTACCGGATGCCCGACCGTTCCGGCGTCGAAGTCGTGAAGGAGCTGGTCTCGACGACGCCCGAGGGCGAACGGCCGGCCATCGTGATGATGACGGCGCACGGCAGCGTGGAAAACGCCGTCGAGGCCATGAAGCTCGGCGTACAAGATTACCTGCAGAAGCCTTTCGAGATCGATGAGCTGCTGCTCACCGCTCGACGCGCCCTGGCCTCGCAGCGCGCGCGCACCGAACTCACTTATCTGCGCAGCGAACGCGACGCCGACTTCGATCACTACGGCATCGTGGGCCGCAGCAAGGTCATGATCGAGATCTCGAAACGGATCGAGCTGGTGGCCCAGTCGCGCAGCACCGTCCTGTTGACCGGCGAGACGGGCACGGGCAAGGAGCTGGTGGCGCGCGCGATTCACGACCGCAGCCAGCAGCGGCACCGCCCGCTCATCAAGGTGAACTGCGCCGCCATTCCGGACACGCTCATCGAATCCGAGTTGTTCGGCCACGCGCGTGGGGCCTTTACCGGCGCGCAGTCGGCCAAGAAGGGTCGCTTCGCGCTGGCCGACGGCGGCACGATCTTCCTCGACGAGATCGCGACGCTCGGGCTGTCGGTGCAGTCGAAGCTGCTGCGCGTCTTGCAGGAGCGCGAATTCGAGCCGCTCGGCAGCGAGCGTACCGAGAGCGTCGATGTGCGCGTGATCGCGGCGACCAACCGCGACCTGCGGGCAATGGTCGCCGAGGGCCGGTTCCAGGAAGATCTGTACTACCGCCTGCACGTGATTCCCATTGACCTGCCGCCGCTGCGGCAGCGGCTCGACGACTTGCCGGCGCTCGTGGATCATTTCGTGCAGAAGTTCTCGCAGCGCCTGGGCAAGCGCATCACGGGCGTGGATGGTACGGCCATGGCGGAACTGCGCCGCTACCATTGGCCCGGCAACATCCGCGAGCTCGAGAACGCCATCGAGCGCGCGGTGGTCCTCACCACCGGTCCCCGGCTCACACCCGACACGGTCTGGGTCATGGGCACGGCCACCGCGCCCACGTCCGGCCTGCCCTCGCTACGGCTGCACGACAACGTGGAGTGGGTGGAGCGCGAGACGATCCGGCGCTCGCTCGAGCAAGCGCGCGGCGTGAAGAAAGACGCGGCCGAGCTCATGGGCCTCAGTCAGCGGGCACTCAGCCACTACCTGTCGAAGCACCGCATCGACTGACGGCCGCTCGCAGTGGCCGGTGGCACCGCGCCGCGGTTACGGCGGAGGTAAGCGATTACGTGCCACGTAATCCATGCCTCTGGATGAGGCGCGTTCCAAGCGCAAATCCCCAGCAGAACGTGCCTGTTCCCCGCTGCACGACTCGGCACCCCCCTTGCAGTCACCGATGGCAGTTCAAGCTGCCGGATGCACACAACGAGATTCATGCGAACCCTGCTGGTGTTCGCCACTGTTGCCGTGGCGGGGATGGCGCTCCTCCCTGAAGCGTTGGCATACGTCAACGCGGGGAAGGACCCCGTCACGGCATACGCGCTTGTGCCCACCGCCGTGGAGCCCGAAGCGTCCGACGCCGGCCAGACACCACCCGATGTGAAGACGTTCGAGGTCCTGGCGAAGCGATTCGCGTTTGAACCGGCCACGATCGAGGTCACGCAAGGCGACCGCGTGCGCCTGCTCGTGACGTCGGCCGACGGCGTGCACGGCGTCGGCATCCGCAAGTTCAAGGTCAACACGCTCGTCCCGCGCGGCGCCA
Organism: Acidobacteriota bacterium; assembly: GCA_031376505.1. Taxonomy (GTDB): domain Bacteria; phylum Acidobacteriota; class Vicinamibacteria; order Vicinamibacterales; family UBA2999; genus CADEFD01. The sequence continues at coordinate 1,056 of JANMDX010000273.1, read as the reverse complement.
AGCCGGTCACCATCGAATTCACGGCCAGCGAGGCCGGGACCTTCCCCATCGTCTGTTCAGAAGCCTGCGGCGATGGCCACGCCGATATGCGAGGCATACTGGTCGTCACGGCCGCCCTCAAGTAACTCCTCCTCCGAGGTCAGAGAACATCATGCGATATCTGCGCACCCTGGTTTGTGTCCTGCCCCTGACGGCCTTGCTTGCAGGCTGTGATGAAAAGCTGTCGGACCTTACGGGCCCTACGCCCAACCTGACGCCGACCTTCGCCAGCATCCAGAAGGAAATCTTCAGCACACAGGATTCGTCCGGCCGGCTGGCCTGCACCCAGTGCCACACCAATGTGGGGCGGACGCCTTCGGCCGGTCTCAACCTGGTCGACGGCGCGGCGTTTGCCGCACTGGTGGGCCGGCCGAGCATCAACAAGCCTGGCGAGACGTTTGTCATTCCCGGCGACCCGGACAACAGCTATCTTGTGAAGAAGCTCGAGGGCACCGCGGGCATCACGGGGGGCCGTATGCCGCGCGGCAACGGACCGTTCCTGAGCGGGGGCCAGATGCTGGTCATCCGTCGCTGGATCAAAGCCGGCGCCGCCAACAACTAGGGCACGCGCCCGACATATCCCTACAGGAGCCCATCGTGAAATCATTTGTTTTGACCCCCGCCCTGGCGCTGGTACTGGCTCTCGGCGCCGCGCCGATTGCGACCGCCGCGTCGCCGAGCGATCCGAAAGACGCCACCAGGAAGCCGACCACCGCGACCGCCGACACCCCGGCCCCCGCCACTGCCGACGACGCGGCGGCGGCCGCGCAAGGCGACGATCCTGACAAGGACGTGAACCGCGCGCAGCCCGATTTCACGCTCGTGAGCCTGCCGACCACACTGCGTCTGCCCCGTCACGAAAGCGCCTTCCGCATTACCCACCGCTTCGGCCGCCCGCTAGGCCAAGGTAGCTTCAGCGACTTGCTGCAGGACGGCTTCGGCTTCGACAGCGGCGCGGTCATTGGCTTCGAATACCGCTACGGCCTGTTCAAGGCCACACAGTTGGCGGTGCATCGC
>JANMDX010000249.1:0-14890 GCA_031376505.1 Acidobacteriota bacterium | reverse complement strand
CCGAGTTCCGGGCCGCGGTAGACGAGGTGCTGACCGCGCCGCGGGGACATCGATGGTAAGGCGCTACAACCGCCTGCTCGTCGCCCTGCACGTCCTCACGGACGCCTCCATCGGCGCCGTCGCGTTCGTACTGGCCTATCTGATTCGTTTCGACTCGGGTCTCTTCGAGGTCACCAAGGGCCAGCCGCCGTTGTCGCAGTACCTCGATGTGCTGCCCTTCGTGGCGGCCATCGTGCCAATGGGCTTCCACCTGCAGGGCCTGTATCGCCTGCGGCGCGGCCGGTCGCGCATCGACGACTTCTTCAACGTGCTGGTCGGCAGCATCTTCGCCGTCGTGATCGGCATCGTGGGGACCCTGTACTTTCAAGCGTATTACGTCCCGGATCACGTGAAGAGCCGGGGCACCTACGAGATCTCGCAGCTTGTCTGGGGCATCTTCCTGATCTGCGTGATCGTGCTCGGCTACCTCGAACGCAAGTTCGTGCGCGAACTGCTCGAGCGGCGCTGGGTCTCGGGCATCGGGTTACGTCGCGTGGTGATTGCCGGCGCCGGCGATCTCGGCCGCATGGTGGCCGACCGGATGTTCGAGCATCGTCAGCTGGGCTATCAGGTCGTGGGCTTCGTCGACGACCGCGCGGGGGGCGACCACCTGGGCTACCGCGGCGTGCCACTGCTTGGCACACTGGCCGAGGCCGCCGAGATCGCGGTGCGCGAGCAGATCGACCACCTGTACGTGGCGCTGCCCATGGAAGAGCACGTCAAGATGCTCGACCTGGTCGAAAGCGTCAGCCGCGAGTGCGTCGACGTGAAGGTCGTGCCCGATCTGCTGCAGTTCATCGCGCTTCGGGCCCGGCTCGAGGATCTCGATGGCCTGCCGGTCATCAACGTCAACGACATCCCGCTGCAGGGGCTGAACGCCTTCATCAAGCGCGTGCTCGACGTTGCGATCTCGATCGTCGCGCTGGCGGCGATGCTCGTGCCGGGCATTGTCATCGCGTGGCTCATCAAGCGCAGCTCGCGCGGTCCGGTCTTCTACTCGCAGGAACGCATGGGACTCGATGGCCGGGCGTTCAGCGTCTACAAGTTCCGCACGATGCCGATGACCGCGGAGGACGACACGGGCCCGGTCTGGGCCGACGACGACGACGCCCGGGCTACGCGTGTGGGCCGATGGCTCCGCCGCTTCGACCTCGACGAATGGCCGCAGTTTGTCAACGTACTCAAGGGCGAGATGTCCATTGTCGGCCCGCGGCCCGAGCGGCCGTACTTCGTCGCGCAGTTCAAGCACCGCATCCCGCAGTACATGCTGCGCCACAAGGTGAAGGCCGGCATCACCGGCTGGGCTCAGGTCAACGGGTGGCGCGGCAATACGTCACTCGAAAAGCGCATCGAGTACGACCTCTACTACATCGAAAACTGGTCGGTGTCGCTCGACCTCAAGATCATCTGGCTGACCGTGGTGCGCGGCATCTTCGCGCAGCGCCCGGCCTACTGACGGCTTTCGAAAGGCTTCCATGCAGAAACGCGTCGTCATCACCGGTGCCGCCGGCTTCATCGGCTCCCATTTGTCGGACGCGCTGCTCGATCGCGGCTACGCGGTGGTCGGCATCGACAACCTGCTCACGGGCGATCTGGCCAACATCGCGCATATCAAGAACCGGGACTTCGAGTTCATCAAGCACGATGTCACCAACTACATCAACGTCGACGGCCCGGTTTATTGCGTGCTGCACTGGGCGAGCCCGGCCAGCCCCATCGACTACCTCGAGTTGCCGATTCCCACGCTCAAAGTTGGTGCGCTCGGGACGCACAACGCACTCGGGCTGGCCAAAGCCAAGGGCGCCCGGTTCGTGATTGCCTCGACCTCCGAGGTCTACGGCGACCCGCTCGAGCACCCGCAAAAGGAGACCTACTGGGGCAACGTCAACCCCATCGGCCCGCGCGGCGTGTACGACGAGGCCAAGCGTTTCGCCGAAGCCATCACCACGGCCTATCACCGCTACCACGGGCTCGACGCCAAGATCGTGCGCATCTTCAACACCTACGGTCCGCGGATGCGGGTGCGCGATGGGCGCGCGGTGCCGGCCTTCATGTCGCAAGCCCTGAGGAATGAGGACGTCACGGTGTTTGGCGACGGCAGCCAGACGCGCAGCTTCTGTTACGTGAGCGATCTCGTCGACGGCATCATTCGCATGATGGAGTCGAAGGAGAACAGCCCGATCAACATCGGCAACCCAGCCGAGATGACGATCAAGCAGATTGCCGAGACGATCATCGAGATGACCGGCTCCACGAGCACGATCATCTACCAGCCGCTGCCCGAGGACGATCCGAAGGTGCGCAAGCCCGACATCACGCGCGCGCGCACGCTGCTCGGCTGGGAGCCGAAGGTGGACCTGCGCGAAGGGCTCACGAAGACCATCGAGTACTTCCGCACCAAGGTGCTGTAGGCGAATCGCCCTGGCGGTGCCTGCCGGCAGCGTCCTCCGGCCTCGCCAGACACCCCACAATCATCGCACGCCGTTGTGCAGACCGCCTCCACGGCGCCACCAACCTCGGCCTCCGAAAGGTGCCAGCGGGCACCTCCAGAGCACGCGCAATGAAGATCTCAGACGCTCGTCGCCCCCCGCGGTCCCTGCTGCCGCGCCCACAAGGGGCAGGCGAAGCGCACAGGTGCTCGGCCGCGATCGGCGGTTGAGGTCGGGGAGATCGACGCCGCGGCGGTGATAGATACCGCGCCAGCCGCCCAGCCGCAGCGACGATCTCCCCGTCCTCGACCGCCCGGCCCAAGTGGCGCCGAAGGCGCGCATGGCGTTACTTGGGCGCGTCCGGCAGCGCCAGCCCGACGAGCTCGCCGGCGGAGCCCTGGCCCGAGACCGCGACGACGATGTACTGCTTGCCGTCGTGCAGGTAGGTCATCGGCGAGCCGGTCTGTGGGCCTGGCAGCGGCACCGCGCCCAGTTCCTTGCCGGTCTTCTTGTCGTAGGCGCGAAACATGCCGCCGCGGCGGCCATCCGGATGCGTGGCCACGCCGCCGTCACCCGCCATGACGAGCGTCTTGGTCGTCAGGACCCCCACGCGGCCCGTGCGGCCCGTGCGGGGGATCGTCATGCCCTTCAGCGCTGGATGGTTCTTGACCGCGTCATCGGTTTCCCCGTGCACGGCCTGCCACAGGATCTCGCCCTTGTTCAAGTCGATGGCGCTGATCGTGCCCCACGGCGGACGGATGATCGGCAGGTTATCGATGGCGATGCGCGTAGCGCCCTCGCCGCCGCCGCCGTTAATCCAGTCCATGTTCGACCGCTTCGGATCGCGCACCATGGCCAGGAGCGTCACTTCGTCTTTCGAGTAGATGTAGACCACGTTCGACTCGGGATCCATCGACCCGCCCTGCCAATTCGGCCCGCCGGTGGATCCCGGAAGCTGCAAGGTGCCTTGCGTGCCGCCGGCCACCCGCTCGGACGGCGCTTCCCAGATGGTGCCAATCCGGTAGTTCTTCACGAACGTCTCGGCCTTGGCCTTCAGCTCGGGAGTGAAGTCGATGAGGTCAGCCGGCTTGATGCCCTGGCGGCCGAAGGCCGGCGGCTTGCTCGGAATCGGCTGGGTCGGCGAATACCACTCGCCGGGCAGGTCGCCTTTGGGCACCGCCGTCTCGACGATGGGCCACACGGGAACGCCGTTGGTGCGATCGAACACGTAGAGCCAGTTCTGCTTGGTCGGGACGGCGACGGCCTTGATGGCCTTGCCGTCGACAGTGATGTCGGCAAGGATCGGCGCGCTCGGGCTGTCCCAATCCCAGATGTCGTGGTGCGTGGTCTGAAACGCCCAGCGCATCTTGCCGCTCTTGACGTCGAGCGCGACGATCGAGCTGGAGTAGAGGTTGTTGCCGTGGCGATGGCCGCCGTAGTAATCGCCGGTCGGCGCTTCGACCGGCACGTAAACCATGCCGAGCTGCTCGTCGGCCGACATCTGGGCCCACGAGCCCGTGTTGCCCGTGTAGGTCCACGACTCGTTCAGCCACGTCTCGTTGCCTTTTTCGCCGTGGACGGGGATTGCGCTGAAGCCCCAGAGCTTCTTCCCCGTGCGGGCATCGAAGCCCATGATGACGCCCTTGATGTGTTCCTTGGTCTCCGGCGCGCCGCCTGGCAGGTGCGCCGAACCGACGATCACGACGCCGTTGACCACGATGGGCGCGGAGTGCAGTCCGATCTCGGCCTTGTCGACGTCCTCGACCGAATAGCCGAGCTGTTTGCGCATGTCGACCACGCCTTTGACCCCAAAGGCCGGGTCGAGCTCGCCCGTCTTGGCATCAATCGACAGCATCTGATAGCCCGGCGACACCATGATGACGCGCTTGGTCGCGCCGCTCTCCCAGTACGCCACGCCGCGACCCGACAGACCGCGCGGGAACGTGCGGGGGCGCTCATCGAAACGCCGTTCCCACAGCAGTTCCCCGGAGGCGGGATCCAGGCTCACCGCGGTACGGCGGGTGCCGACGGCCGCGTAGAGAGCGCCATCGACGTAGAGCGGTGTGGCCTGCAGGGCGGCTTCTGGCCGGGGGCCGAAGTTGTCGGTGCGGAAGCGCCAGGCCACGCGCAGCGAGCCAAAGTTCGTGGCGTTGATTTGGTCGAGCGGCGAGTACCGCGTGCTGGCCAGACTTCCGCCGTAGGTTCGCCACTGCCCGGCCAGAGGCGTCGCCGCTGGCGGCACCGCCGCCTGCCGCCCGCCTGCCGCCAGTCCCGCCACCATCGCGCCCGTGAGCACCAGGGCTGCGCCCATCAGGTGCCGTCCGCTTCCAATCGCCATGAGTCCGTGTCCTTTGCCCCAGGATGCTTGCGCGCGGGTGCCTGGTCCCCGCCAATCGACCCTAAGTATTCACGATCCGCGTCACGCGCCATACGTAGTCGAGCGACGAGGCCACGGTGATGGCCAGCGACGCCCAGACGAACCAGTCCACGACCGGCGAGGTGACTCCAAGATAATTGAAAAACATCACGACCACACCGGTCACGATGAAGAGGGCCGTCGCGGCCTTGCCGAGCGGCGAGGGCCTGAAGGTCCGGGGCCCGATCGCCAGATTCACAATCGCCACCGTCAGCACGATCGCGATGTCGCGGCTGATGACGAGCACCGTGAGCCAGAGTGGCACGCGATTGGGCAGCCCCAGATTCGGCAATGTGAGCACGATGAAGGTGGTGACGAGCAGGAGCTTGTCGGCGGCCGGATCCAGCCACGCACCGAGCGACGTTCGCTGATTGGCCCGCCGGGCCACGAGGCCGTCGAGCGCGTCGGTCAAGCCGGCGACGGCAAACGCGACCAGCGCCCAGCCGAACCGCCCATAGACCACGCACAGCACGAACGCGGGAATGAGCAGAAGGCGCATCAGCGTCAACTGGTTGGCCAACGTGAGAATCGGCTCGCTCACGGCCGCCCTCCTGCCAGCGCGGCCAGCCGGGCGACCGCGTCGATGATCTCGGCGCCGCCAACGGGCGCCAGCAGCCGGAACGCGCCGCCCTCGAGCGGCAGCACGCCCGCCGCCACGGCGCGCCGCACGGCGGGATACGCCAGGTGGGCGGGTGCGACGTCGGACACGGCGACCGTCTCGCGTTCCCAGCGGGCGCCCAGGGCGGTGTCGCCCCGGGCGATGAGGCCGAGGACTCGGCTGACCATGTCCGCCAGGTCGCCTCGTCGAAGCGGCGCCGTCGGCTGGAAGGTGTAATTGGAAAACACCTCCATGGCCCCAGCGCGCGTGACGGCCTGGATCCACGAGTCGGCCCAGTGGCCCCGCACATCGGTGACGACGACCTGGCGCTGCGGCGCTCGCGCCAGCGTCGCCGCCAGCCGCACGCCCAGCAAAGCGGCGACATCGGCCCGCGTGGCCTGAGGAAGCTCGCCAATCGCGCGGTACTGCGCGGGCAACGAGGCGTCGCGCGCGCCGTCCCGCACACGGGTGATCGCGGCCTCGATGGCCGGCGACGAGTCGAGTGCGGCCGCGCGGCGGTAGGCCGCCAGCGCGCCGGCGGCGTCACCTCGTTCGGCCAGGATGTCGCCCACGAGCACGTGCGCGCGCGCGTCCTCGGCGTCGAGCACGAGCCCCGCGTGGGCGGCGACGAGCGCCTGGTCCGGTCGGCCGGCCGCGCGTTCCATGAACGCCAGGTCCCGGTGCAGGAACGCCGAATCCGGGGAGGCCTCGATCGCGGCACGATATGCGATGCGCGCCTCGTCCCAACGTCCCGCTGCGGCAGCGCGTTGCGCGCGGCCCACACGATCCTGTGCCACGCGCGCTCGCAGCGTCTCGATGCGGCCGGTCAGTTCTGGCAGGCCCGCGTCGGCGGCGGCCGCCCCTTCGAAGCTGGCCAACGCGTCGTCGTCACGGCCCGCGCCAAGCAACGCGAGCCCGCGTCCCACGAGCGCTGGAGCATACGCGCGTCCCACCGGAAGCGCGGACTCGAACAACGCCAGCGCTTCGCCCGGCCGCTGCCGCGCCAGCGCGACATAGCCGGCGGCGGTCTGGGCGGGGGCAAAATCGCTGGTCGTCTTCAGCACGGCCGCAAACTCGCGGTCGGCGGCGGCCACGTCGCTGGCCTGCAGCAGGCGCCAGCCCCGGGCGAGCCGATCCGCCATCGCAGCGGGTGTGCCAGGCGGCGGCGCCGGATACACGAAGTCCGGGTACTGCGGCGCCGCCGGCACCGTGGCCACCCGCGCGGCGGACGCGCAACTCGCAGTCGCGACGCACGCCCACATCACCCACGCGAGCCTACGCACGGGCTTTCCCCTTGCGCGCCGTCTTGGGCCGCGTTGCGCCCCCCCGGCCGGCCGGTGGGAGCGCGACGGGCTGCAGGTGCCCCGAAAGTCGTCGCGGCACGTCGGCATCGATCCGCGTCCGGTGGCCGACGGTGACCTGCGACACGACCTTGCCGTGGCGGAACACCCACCGCAACCGCTCCGCATCGGCGGGATCGTCGGGGTCGAGCTCCACCGTCACGCGCTGCCGGTCGAGCGCGACCGCCGCCGCCATCGCCTCGACCAGCGCCGGGCAACCCTCGCCGGTCTTGGCCGAAATGCAGAAGCGGGCCGGGTCGCTGCGTTCGATGGCGACGCGCTCGTCCCGGGTCATCTGATCGACCTTGTTGTAGACCTCGAAGCGCGGCACGGTGAGCGCGTCCACACTCTCGAGCACCCGCATCACGGCCGCAATCATTCGTTCGCGTTCGGGATGCGACGCATCGATCACGTGCACGATGAGATCGGCTTCAGCCGCTTCCTCGAGGGTGGCGCGAAACGCCGCCACCAGCGCGTGCGGCAGCCGGTCGATGAAGCCGACCGTGTCGGACACCAGCATCTCGCGCTCGTCGGGCAGGCGCACGCGGCGCACGAGCGGATCGAGCGTGACGAAGAGCGCGTCGGAAGCCAGCGCCGCGGAATGCGTCAGCCGGTTGAAGAGCGTGGTCTTCCCCGCGTTGGTGTAGCCGACCAGAGCGACGGTCGGCACCAGGGCCTTGTCGCGCCGCTCGCGCAGTTGACCACGCCGTCGGCGCACCTGATCGATGTCGTCGCCGATGACCTTGATGCGCGTGCGGATCTTGCGGCGGTCCATCTCGAGCTTGGTCTCGCCCGGCCCCTTGCTGCCGATGCCGCCGCCCAGACGTGACAGCGCGCTGCTGGCGCCGACCAGCCGCGGCAGCAAGTACTGGAGCTGGGCCAGCTCCACTTGCAACTTGCCCTCGCGCGTGCGGGCGCGCTTGGCGAAGATGTCGAGGATAAGCTGCGTGCGGTCGACGACCTTGATGCCGACGACGTCCTGCAGCTCGCGGAGCTGAGCCGGCGTAAGCTCGTTGTCGACAATGACGACGTCGACCTTGGCCTCGGCACACGCCAGCGCCAATGCCTGCGCTTTGCCTTTGCCGATGAAGGTGGCCGAATCGGCGGTGGCACGCTCCTGAAGCGCGCGCACCACCACGGCCGCGCCCGCGGCTTCGGCGGTCCGGCAAGTTCGTCGAGGGATTGTTCGGCGTCGGCCCGGCGCATCGCGCCGGTGACGAGCCCGACGAGTGCCGCGCGCTCGATTGCGGCGAGCCGTCGTTCGGTCATGGGCGTCTCGATCCTGCACGCGTATAATCGCACACTTGACCGCCATCCGGCGGTCTCAGCGGAGACGGCGTGCCCCAGATTCCGATCGACTTCGTGCTGTTTGCGCTCACCCTGACGGGCGTGGCGCTCTTCCATCACCACACGTTGAAGGTGGCGCTCACCGGACTCGCGGTGATTGCGGGCTACAAGGTGCTGTTCAGTCCGTTCCGCGCAGGCGCGGGCCTACCAGGACTGGCGTCGCATCTGACCCACGAGTGGGTGATCATCGCCAATCTCGGCCTTCTTCTCACGGGCTTTGCCCTGCTTGCCCGTCATTTCGAGGAGAGCGGCGTGCCTGACGCCCTGCCCCGGGTGCTCCCTTCGGGCTGGCTTGGCGGGTTCGCCCTGCTCGGTCTCGTCTTCGTGATCTCGTCGTTTCTCGACAACATCGCCGCCGCGCTCATTGGCGCCACCGTGGCGAAAATCGTCTTCCCCGCCGTGCACATCGGCTATCTGGCCGCCATCGTCGCGGCCTCGAACGCCGGGGGATCCGGCAGCGTCGTCGGCGACACCACGACGACGATGATGTGGATTGACGGGGTGTCGCCGCTCGACGTCACGCACGCCTACATCGCCGCCGTGCCAGCGTTGCTCGCCAGCGGCCTGTATGCCGCGCGGCAACAGCACGCGTTTGCGCCGATGCGTCCGGCCGCAGCGCAGTCGCAGCCCATCGACTGGGGACGGATCGCGGTCGTGGCCGCGCTGCTCGTCACGGCCCTTGCGGCCAACATCGGCGTGAACCTTATGGCGCCTGCCCTGGCCGACGGGTTCCCCGTACTCGGCTTCGCGCTCTGGCTGGCGATTCTCGCCACCGCGGGCTACCGGCGGCCCGACTGGGCCGCGCTGCCGAGTGCCGCGACCGGTTCGATCTTCCTGCTCTCGCTCGTGCTCGCGGCGTCGATGATGCCCGTTGAGCGTCTGCCTGGCGCCGCCTGGCAGACGGCGCTTGGCCTGGGCTTCGTGTCGGCGGTGTTCGACAACATCCCCCTGACGGCACTGGCGTTGCGTCAGGGCGGCTACGACTGGGGATTCCTCGCCTATGCCGTGGGCTACGGCGGCTCCATGATCTGGTTCGGGTCGTCGGCCGGCGTGGCCGTGACCAACGTGTTCCCGCAGGCGAAGTCGACCGGCCAGTGGCTGCGCCACGGCTGGCACGTCGCGGCCGCCTACGTCGTCGGCTTTGCCATCCTGCTGCTGCTGGTCGGGTGGCACCCGCACGCGCCACACCGCGACGTGGCGCCCGGCGCGCCGGCGGCGGGTGCGCACTGAGGGCATGACCGCCGCCAAGAAGCCCCGCGCTGCTCGAAAACGCGCGCTGAACCTGCCGCGGGTGCCGCTGCCCCGCCAGACCGGAGGGCGGCACGACGACAAGACCAAGCGTCCCGTCAGGAAGCAGAAGTACCGGACGCCGCCGAACGACGACTGACGGCGCCCGTCATCCACGTCCACACCGCACCGGCCAGCAGCACGAGCAGCACGATGTCGGCCTCGAACACCACGCGGAGTTCTGGTCCGCTGATAAATCCGGCCACGATGGGGCTGGCAGCCAGGCCGATCAGCGACGCCGTCATCATCAAGCCGAAGCCGGTCGCATGGGCGTCTGGCGGCAACAGCGCCCCGCCCGACGTGTAAGCCGCCGTCATCCCCACCCCGATGGCGGCGCCCGCCACCGCAAGCGCCACGGCAAACGCGCCGATCGACGGCACCTGCACGAGCAGCAGCAGCCCGGCCGCCGTGGCCAGCGACGACCACGCGATCAGCGTGCGCGGCGACCACCAGTGCAAGAGCGGCGCGGCCACGCGGTGGCCGAGCGCCGCACAGATCGCCGCAATCGAGAACAGCACGCCCGACACGAACGGCACCTGCCGCTCGGGCACCAGGCGTTCCACATACAAAGGCAGGATCGGGCCGAAGCTCCGGTCGACCAGCTGCAATCCCAGGATCACGACAAACACCATCCAGAAGCCCGGCGTCGCCGACAGCTCGCGGAACACCTCACGCAGGCCGCGCTGCGCCGCGCGCGCCTGGCGTGTGCGCGGCTCGCGGTACACGGCTGCGATGAGCAGCACCGCCACCAGGTAGAGGGCCGCGGCAATGAAGAACGTGCGGCGCAACCCCACGAGCGGTGCCAGCAGGCCCCCAACCACCGGGCCAATGGCCGGCCCGAGCCGCTGCGCGACCTGCACGGTGCCAATGGCTGACGCCATGCGTTCCCGCGGGACCGACTCGGCCGCCATCGAGGTGGTGAGCGCGCCGTAGCCGGCAAACACGCCCAGCAGCGCGCGCAGTGCAAACAGCTGCCAGGGGGCGGTTACCAGTCCCATCGCGGCCTTGGTGACCACAAACGCGCCGAGCGAGCGGATGACGAGCACCTTGCTGCCGAAACGGTCGCCGACCCGCCCCCAGAGCGGGGCGCTGATGGCCGTGACGGCCGGCGTGGCGCCCAGCGTGAGGCCGGTCCACAGCGCGATGTCCGACACATCGGTCACACCCAGCTCGCGGATGTAGAGCGGCAGAAACGGCATCACGAGCGTGAAGCCGGCAAAGCCGATCCCGTTGGCGGCGGCCGCCGCCAGGACGTTGCGCCGCGGAGAGAACTCCACGGCGTCGACGCTGGGGCTCGCGGGCGGGGTCACGGCTCCGGGGATCGACTCGAGAGGATCAGGCACGTGCGGAGCCGTCGTGTTCTCACAGGGCGCACGTCGGAGCAGCGTCGCTAGAAACGAATGCGGACCGAGGGGCCCGCATACACCTGGATGCTGTCAATGAAGCGGATACGGTGCGGGTTGTTCTGCATCACGATCGAGCTGGTCCGGATGCCGTCGCCAAAAAAACGCGTGCCCTTGAGCAGGCTGCCGTCGGTCACGCCGGTGGCAGCGAAGATGATGTTCGGACCAGGCGCCAGGTCGGCCGACGTGTAGACACGTTTGGGATCGGTGATGCCCATTGCCCGGCAGCGCGCTTCGTCTTCCGGCTTGGCCACGACCAGCCGCGCGAAGATCTCGCCGTTCAGGCAGCGCATCGCCGCGGCGGTGAGCACGCCTTCGGGCGCGCCCCCGGTGCCCATCACCGCATGTACGCCGCCGCCGGATACGGCCGATGCGATCCCGGCCGAGAGGTCGCCGTCGCCGATCAGGCGAATCCGCGCGCCGGTGGCGCGAATGTCGGAAATCAGCTTGTCGTGGCGTGGACGATCCAGCACGACCACGGTGAGTTCGTCGACTTGCCGACCCAGGCTGCGGGCAATCGCGCGAAGGTTGTCGCGCACCGGGGCGTCGAGGTCGACGACGTGCTTGGCGCTCGGACCGACGACGAGCTTCTCCATGTAGAGGTCCGGCGCGTGCAGCAGGCCGCCCTCGTCCGACACCGCCAGCACCGCCACGGCGTCGGGCGCGCCCGTGGCGCACAGGTTCGTGCCTTCGAGCGGGTCGACGGCGATGTCGACCTGGTCGTACACGCGCGTGTCGCCGTTGGCCTTGCCGCCCAGGCCGACCTTCTCGCCAATGAAGAGCATCGGCGCTTCGTCACGCTCGCCTTCGCCGATCACGATCGTGCCGTTGATCGGGACGGTGTCGAGCTCGCGCCGCATGGCTTCCACGGCCGCCTGGTCCGAGCCGTGCCGGTCGCCCTGGCCCATGGTGTGCGCGCACGCGATGGCCGCCTGTTCGACGACGCGGAGGAACTCGAGCGAGAGGTCTGATTCCATATCCGAACTCAGGCGGACCACCGGGTCCGCGCCAACACCGACACGGGCCAACCCCGTGCGGGACAAAGACTCACAGGCCGAACGCGATTGGTATCATACGCCCGCGCCGCGCTCCGGCGTGACGACGGCCTGCGCCTAGAGGCCAGCCAGATAGGCGGGCTTGCGGAAGATGATCTCCCGCATGTTGGTCTTCATCAGGAACGAATCCGACACCCGCAGGCTCTCGAACAGCTTGATGATGTCGCGGTTCTGCAGGCTGCGCTGACGCACGCGTGTGCCGGGATACGTGCGATAGCGGAGGTTGCCCTGATCCACGACGACGTACTTCGTGTACTGCGCGCGGCCAGCGTCAGACGCCGTGCTGAAGAACCCGAGCAGCGAGCCCTCGGCAACGAGCAGACGGGCGAGCGCCGCGGCCAGCGACGCCGCCGCGGCCCGCTCCAGATAGTCGAAGACGTCCCAGCACAGAATGCCGTCCACCGTGCCGGGCTCGCTCTTGAACCGCGTGCGGAAATACTCGGGCAGCGCGTCGAGCGTGCCGCTTGCGGCATGCCGCTCGATGTCGCCAAAGACGTCTTCCACGCGAATACGGCAGCCGAGCTCTTCGCCGAAGAACGACACGTTGGCGCCGACGACCGGCCCCAGGTCGAGTAGCGCGGGCGTAGGCTTGGCCGCCATGTTCCCGAGAAACTTCGGAAGGGCCTTCGTGGGATACGCAAGGTCCGGCACAGACGACGCGGCAGGCGCGCCCGTCTCGCCAGGCGTCTCGCCGCGCCGTCCACCGAACCGCGAAAAGAGGTCGTTCAGTCCACCTGCCACAAACCGCTCCAGGACGAGGGGGTGGGGCTCCCCTGCCTCGTCGCGTGTGCGTCGGCTACGCGCCGGCCTTGTGCGCCGCGGCGACGGGCGCCGCGACGGGCGACTCCTTGACCACCGGCTTACTGACCGCAGCCGTCGCGGACTGACCGGAGCGCTGCATGTCGATGGCTCCGCGGAAGTGCGCGCCCTCGGCAATCGCCACCCGGGGAGAGGTGACATCGCCGTCGACCGAGCCGTTGTCGCGGATGTCGACCTTCTCGGTCGCCGTGACGTTGCCGGTGACCTCGCCGAGCACAATCACCTGCTTGGCGAACACTTCGGCACGGATCTTCCCATTGGGCCCGATCGTGAGGGTGTTCTCTTTGAGCTCAATCCGGCCTTCGACGTTGCCCTCGATCGTGAGGTCTTCGCTGCCGCTCAGTTCGCCCTTGATGAAGACCGACTTCCCGATGTTCACAGTGTCCCTCGCGTTCTGCGGACGGTAATCGCCGCCACTAGGGACGGCAGGAGTATGCGCCGGCGTCGCTGCTGGCGCGGGTGCCGGTGCCGGGGTTGTTGCCGGCTTGGCCGACTCGTCACGCTTCCACATTGCTGAAACCTCCCCAAATCGGGCAGAGAACTGCCCGCACTGCTCGCCGAGATTCACCTGGGAGATGGGCTCTGGACCGAAGCAAAGCCAGTATAGGCACCGGACGAAATATGTGTCTAGTCCTTTTGTTGCTGAGGGTTAGCGCGAATGCTACGATCCAAGCGACGTGCCGCGCATCTACCTTGACCACAACGCCACGACGCCCCCTATATCGCCCGCTCTCGACCGCTTCAATAGGGTCGCGTCCGAGGTGTGGGGCAACGCCTCGAGCGTGCACCACTTTGGTCAGCAGGCCAAAGCCGTACTGGACGACGCGCGTGGGGCGGTAGCTGCGCTCATCGGGGCCGAGCCGTCCGAAGTCGTCTTCACCGCGGGCGGCACCGAAAGCGACAACGCGGCGATCCGGGGTGCTGCCGAGGCGCTCCACGCTGCAGGCCGCAGGCACCTGATCGTCTCGAGCATCGAACACGAAGCCGTGTTGCAGACGGCAAAGGCGCTCGCGCGCCGCGGCTGGACGGTGACCTACTTGCCGGTCGGACGCTCCGGAGTCGCGACGCCCGACGCGCTCGCCGACGCGCTCACAGGCACCACCGCGCTCGTCTCGGTGATGCACGCCAACAACGAAATCGGCACCCTGCAGCCAATTGCCAGGCTGGCGACGCTGGCGCGGAGTCGAGGCGCGCTCTTCCACACCGACGCGGTGCAGACCGTTGGCAAGCTTCCGGTAGACGTGCAGGCGCTCGGCGTGGACTTGCTCTCACTCTCGGCCCACAAGTTCGGCGGCCTGAAGGGCACCGGAGCGCTGTGGGTGCGACGTGGTGTGCGCCTCGGGACCTTCATGACGGGCGGACGGCAGGAGCGCAACCGTCGCGCCGGCACCGAGAACGTGCCCGCGATTGCGAGCATGGGCACGGCCGCGGAGTACGCCCGTACCGCGGCCCCCGAGGCCGCACCACGCCTCGCGGCGTTGCGCGATCGACTCGAGCAGGGCGTGCTCGCCCGCGTGCCCGACACCGCGGTGAATGGCGATCCGTCGGCGCGCATACCCAACACCACCAACATCTCCTTCGACCGCGTGGAGTCGGAGTCGCTGCTCATCGCTCTCGATCTCGAGGGCATCGCGGTGTCGTCGGGCTCGGCGTGCTCGTCGGGCACCCTCGAGCCGTCGCACGTGCTCAAGGCGATGGGGCATCCCCACCAGCGCACGCTCGATTCGCTGCGCTTCAGTCTCGGCAGCAGCAACACCGAGGCCGAGATTGACCATCTCATCGACGTGCTGCCGCGGCTGGTCACGAAGCTCCGCAGCCTGGCCGCCCGTTAGGGGCTGGCGGGAGGGGACGCCGGTTGACCCCTTCCGGAAGGCCGAGATGATTGTGGGGGATCTGGCGAGGCCGGAGGAAGGGGTCGGCCGGTGTCCCTTCACGTCTGGACTCGGCTACGCTTAGAAGGTCATGCGAATCGTCGTTGCGATGTCGGGGGGCGTGGATTCGTCGGTCGCCGCGGCGCTGCTCGTCGAGCAGGGTCACGACGTGGTCGGCGTGTCGATGCAGCTGTACGACAACAGCGGCGGCTTCGGCACCTGCTGCACCATCGACGACCTGCACGACGCGCGGCGCGTCGCCGCGCACCTGGGCATCCCGCACTAC
>JANMDX010000238.1:0-3817 GCA_031376505.1 Acidobacteriota bacterium | reverse complement strand
CGTGAGAACGAACGCGGCGTGCACGTGGGCAGCGGCTGGGATCCGCACTGGCACCAGCCGACCGACGTGTACGCCACGTTCACCGACAAGGACTTCATGCTCGGCCTGAACGCCGCGCAGACCACCCTGTCGGGCGTGGCGCAGCTCACCGGCGCGAAGCTGAAGAAATAGGCGACGACCGCGGCAGGCCATCGCCCCGGACTCGACGCCGTCAGTCCCGGCGCCCGATGCGCTTGGCTTCGACGATGACGCCCGCGCTCGTGCACGTCCAGTAGATGCTGCCGTTGCGCGCCACGGCCACGTCGGTGGGCTCGGGGTCGCCCTCGTTGATCGAACGCACCGCGCCCGTGCGCAGGTTCAGGGCGCGCACGCGGTTCTTGCCGCCCTGCGACCCGGGGACACCAGGCGTGGGCACTTCGGTCCACACCAGCGTCTCGCCCTTGTGGTCGAGCGCTATGCCGGTGGGCGCGGCCAGGCCCGTCAGCAGTGGCGTGATCGCGCCAGTGGCGATCGAACGGCGCAGAATCACGCCCGCGGTCTTGCACGTCCAGTACAGGTCGCCACTACGCGACACGACCACGTCCACCGGCTCGGGCTCGCCGTTTGAGATCACGAACTTGCCCAGACCGTGGATCACCGACACGTTGTTCCTACCGCCTTGCGATCCAGGCACGCCCGGCGTCGGCACTTCCGTATAGACCACGGTGTTGCGGCGGAAGACACTGATGCCAGAAGGCCGGTTCAGGTTCGAGGCGAAGAGCGAGACGCCGCCTTCTTCCATCATGCGCAGGATCACGCCCGCCGACTTGCAAGTCCAGTAGACGTCGCCGCCAGAGGCGACCGCCAGGTTCGTGGGTTCGGGTTCGCCCGTCGTGATGTTCTCGATCTCGCCGCTTTCGAGGTCGAGCCGCGAGACCCGGTTCCGTCCGCCGTTCGGGCCGGCGACACCAGGCGTGGGCAGCTCCGTGAAGTACAGCTCGTCGCTGCCCTGGATCGCGATGCCGGTGGGTCGCTCGAGGCCCCGGGCCACGACGGATAGCTTGTACTGCGCGGCCGGCTGTGCCGTTTGCGGAGTCGGCTGCGCCACGGCAGGCGATACGAGGCCGAGCAACGCCACCAGAGTGGCGCCAATGACAGTCTTCATGCGATGTCCTCCTTGCGAACCAACCGGAATGGCGGTCCCGTGCACATGAACACGGGCCGCGCGACGGAAGTTCCCGAGGGCGCCCGCGCGAGGTCGCGGCGTACCCCGCGTTGGCAGCGAGCCACGCCGTCGTAGAATGCCGACGTAGGATGTGGCCGTGACCGACGATCGCCGTGCCCGCTTCGACGCCGAAGCTGTCGTGCACCTGCGCGCCGTCTACAACGCCGCCTATCGCCTCACGCGGAATCCTGACAGTGCCCGCGATCTCACACAGGACACGATGCTGCGGGCGTTCCGGGCGTTCGACACCTTCACGACCGGAACCAATGCGCGCGCGTGGCTGTTGAAGATTACGTTCAGCATCTTCATCAACCAGTACCATCGCGACCGGCGTCGCCCGCAGACGCAGTCGATTGACGAACTCGAGGTGCAGCACGGATTCGAAGCCGCATCGCCAGCCGCGCCCATGCCCGACCCGTGGCAGCCGCAAGGCTGGAGCGAGCCGGTCGTGACGGCCGCGCTCGAGGCGCTGCCCGACGACTTCCGCACGGCCGTGCTGCTCGTGGACGTGGAGGAGCTCAGCTACGAAGAAGCCGCCGCGGTAATGGACTGCGCGATCGGCACGGTGCGGTCGCGGCTCTTCCGCGCGCGCCGCCTGCTGGCGGCGTCGCTCAGGGATCTGGCTCGCGCGCAGGGGCACGTGACCACGAAGGCGGAGACGCAATGAGCGCATCGGCGCATCCTGAAGAGGTGCTGCAGGACTTCCTCGACGGACGCCTCACCGGCGCTGCCGCCGACGACGTACGCGCGCACCTCGAGTCGTGCGGGGCCTGCCAGGCGGTGCGCGACGAGTTGATGCTGGCCCGCGACGCGCTGGCGACTCTGCGCGACGACGAGATCTCCATGCCGGCCGACCTGCTGGTGTCGGTGCAGCGTGCGTTGGACGTCGAAGTGGCTCAGGGGCCGGCGGCGCCCGCCGCCGGCACGCCCGTGCCGGCGACCTTCGCCCAGCCGACGGCGGTGCCATCTGAGGAAGCCCGCGCCACGTGGGCCGCTACGAGGCGCCGGCGCTGGTTCGCGGTGGCGGCCGCGGCCGCGCTCGTCGTCTATTTCGCGCTGGGCCGGGGCACCACGCCTCTCGATCTGCCGGCGCAGGTGGCGCGCGATGCCGGCGCCGTGGGCTCGCGCTCGCTGCCCCTTGGGTTGCAGTCGAGCGACGCGGCAGCGCTCGAGCGCTACTTTGCCGACGCGCTTAACGGCCCTCGCGTGCGGGTGATCGACCTGGGCATGATGGGCATTCCACTCGAAGGCGGCGTGCGGCACGTGCTCAACGGCCGGTCGAGCGCCTTGTACGCCTATCGCACGTCGAGCGGCGCGCGCCTGGTGTGCCAGATGTACGTGGGCCGCCTCAGCGACCTGCCGCCGCCCGACAACGCCCTCGACAACAAGGGCTTCCACTTCCAGATTTACGACCGCGGCGGCGTCACGGTGGTGTTCTGGCAGGAGGGCGACCTGGTGTGCGTGCTGGCGTCGGAAATGCCGGCCGACGAGGTGATCGCGCTGGCGTTCGCAAAGGCGATGGCACCGGCGTAGTCGCGAGGCTGCCGCGTTCCACACAACGCAGTCACGCGGTATGGCATACAGCGATCTGGTAGTATGGCGGTATGGTCAAGATGACCTTTACGCTCGACGACGAGACAGTCGCGAAGCTGCGCCGCGCCGCCGAGCGGCACAAGAAACCGCAGAGCTGGGTCGTGCGCGAGGCGGTGGCAGACTACGCCGCCAAGAGCGACATGCTGACGCCGGAGGAGAAAGCACGGATGCTCGAAGCGCTCGAGCGTTTCAAGCGCACGCCCGTCACCGGTACGTCCGCCGACGTCGATCGGGAGATTGCCGAGATCCGCGCCTCGCGCCGCGCCTCGAGCCTGAAGCGGACGCCGCGGTGAACGTGCACCTCGACACGTCAGCACTGGTTGGCGCGTTTGCGGGATCGCGTCCCGAGATCGAGCGCCTGACCGGCCTGCTGTCCGGGGAGCACCGCCTCACCCTGTCCACCATCGCGCTCTACGAGTGGCTCCGCGGCCCACGAACCGCCGCTGAGCTCGACGTACAGGCCGGCCTCGTTCCGCCCGAATCGGTTTGCACTTTCGGTTCCGAGGAGGCCGCCGTCGCCGCGCGCCTCTATCAGTCGGTCCGTCGCCCACGCGGTCGGGACCTCGACTTGGCTATCGCCGCCTGCGCGCTCGCGCACAATGCCGTCCTGTGGACCCTCAACCGCAAGGACTTCGACGATATCCCAGGCCTGCGGCTGCTCTGACGCCGCGCGCCCGCACCGTGCGCTACTTGATCGGCAGTGTCTCGCCCGGCAGCGCCGGCGTGTGCACCGGGCGCCGCCGCGCCTTGGTGACCTGTTCGAACGCGTAGCCCAGGCCCAGCAGCTTTCCTTCGCTGAAGGCCGGACCCACAAACGAGATGCCCACCGGCAGACGGTCGCTCGTAAAGCCCGCCGGCACGATCAAGTCGGGGAAGCCGGAGAGATTCGCGAGGTTCGATCCCGAGGCGGCGCCGCCACCGGGCACATCCGGCGGCGCGGCAATCAGCTCGGGCCGGCGCGACGACGTGGGATACACCATGGCGTCGAGCGTGTTCGAGGTGAGCGCGCCCGCAAGCGTG
>JANMDX010000226.1:0-15002 GCA_031376505.1 Acidobacteriota bacterium | reverse complement strand
CTGGACGCTGGCGGCCATCTACTTCTGCATCGTGCTGGCGTTCTACGGCGTGAGTTTCTGGCTGCCGCAGATTCTGCAGCAACTCAGCCACTACCCGTCGAGCGTCGTGGCGCTGATGTCGGCCGTGCCGTACGTCGCTGCCGCCGTCGGCATGGTCGCCGTAGGCATTCGGTCGGATCGGACCGGCGAACGCCGGTGGCACGTGGCCATGCCGGCGCTCGTGGGCGCCGCGGGCTTCGCCGCCGCGGCCAGCGTGCCCCCGTCGGTCGTGCTGTCACTGGCGGCGCTGTCGGTGGCGGCGCTGGGTGTCTGGGGCGCGCTCGGTCCATTCTGGGCGCTTCCCACTGCGTTCCTGCGCGGCCGAGCGGCCGCAGGCGGGGTGGCCCTGGTCAACGCCGTCGGGAACATCGGCGGATTCGTCGGACCAACCCTGGTGGGCTACGCCCGCGACGCCACGGGCAGCTTTGCCGCCGGTCTGTGGGTGCTCGCTGGGGGCCTCGTACTCGGCGCCGTGTTGACGCTCCAGTTGCCAGCCGATGCCGACACCGACGCCTAGCCGGCGCCGTCGCGTGGCCTCTACGACCCGTCGCAGCCGCACGCATATGGCAGTAACCGAGGCGGCCGCCGCGGCGTCCAATAGGCAGGCTGCGGGAGTGAGGTTGCCGTGCCGCCGGAGTAACCGACCATGTCAATTCGCCCCGTCAAGCGTCACGTCGTGTCCGTTCCGACTCTGGAGGGTGCCGGGGTGCACTTGCGCCGAGGATTCGGCTTTGGCGAGACCTCCGACACCGACCCATTCCTGCTGTTTGACGATTTCCGAGGCGACGCGCCGGATGACTACCGCAAGGGCTTTCCGTGGCATCCCCATCGCGGAATCGAGACCATTACATATGTGCTGGCCGGCACGGTCGACCACGCCGACAGCCTTGGGAACGCCGGCTCGATTGGGCCCGGCGATGTGCAGTGGATGACGGCGGGCCGGGGCATCGTGCATCAGGAGATGCCGCACGGCGATGCGGACGGCCGCATGCACGGCTTTCAGCTCTGGGCCAACCTGCCGGCTGTCCACAAGATGACCGCGCCGCGCTACCAGGAAGTGGCATCACCGGACGTCACCGAAGTGACTGACGATGACGGCACGCGTGTGCGCGTGATCTGCGGGGAGTTCTGGGGGCGCAGGGGACCGGTCGAGGGCGTGGCCGCCGACCCGCAGTATCTCGATGTGTGGGTGCCGCCGAACGTCGAGCGCACGATCCCGGTCATGCGCTCGCGCAATGTCTTTGCGTATGTCTTCGAGGGCGACGGCCGGTTCCGCGACGCCTCGGCCCCGCGTCCGGTCGTGACTGACGTAGTCACCGAAGGCGCGCTACTCGACGACGACTCGGCCACGCCGAGCACTGACGTCACGAACCGGTCGCTGACCGTATTCGACGCGGGCGACGAACTTCGCGTGCGGGCCGGCGAACGCGGGCTCCGCTTCCTGCTCGCCTCGGGCACGCCGATTCGCGAGCCGATCGCGTGGCGCGGCCCGGTCGTGATGAACTCGCAGGACGAGCTCCAGCAGGCGTTCGCGCAGCTACGCGCCGGCACCTTTCTCGACGTTCGCTGACGCTCCCGCGCCAGCCGCCTGCGGCCGCTCGGGCCTGATCTCGTCGAGCGCCGCGGTCAGGTCCTGCAGCAGCGCGTCGATCTCCGGTTCGTGCGTGCGGAAGCTGAGCACGCAGACGCGGCCCACGTACCGACCGCGCGTCACCGCGCCGGTCGTCATCACACGTCCCCGTGCTGACGTGCGATCCATCAGCGCGCGCGTGGCGGCATCCTCCTCCGCCAGCGTGGCACCGGGCCACGAGACGTGGAAGGCAAAGAGCGACAACTCGGGCGGCGCGTCCATGATGATGCCGGGCAACGCGCCGATGCGCGCGGCGGCCGACACCGCGAGGGCGCGCTTCTCGGTGAGGGCCTCACGAAACGCGGCGGTGCCGTAGAGCTTGACCGTCAGCCACACACGCAGCCCAGGGAATCCACGCGAGAGGTCCGGTCCATGCTGGCTCGGATCGTAGAAGTCCTCGGGATGCGGCATCGCCGGCAGATAGTCGGCCGTCGCCTCGTGCGCCGCCCGCAGCGCCGCGCCGTCCCGCACCAGGACGGCGCCGGTGCCATACGGCAGGAACATGCCTTTGTGCGGATCGAGCGTGAGCGAGTCCGCGCGCGACAATCCGCGCAGCGTCGCGCGGGTCTCTGGGCACAGCGCGAAGAACGCGCCGTACGCGCCGTCGACGTGGTGCCACAGTCCCTCGGCCGCGCACAAATCCGCGATGGCCTCAAGCGGATCGACCGCTCCGGTGTTGGTCGTGCCCGCGCTCGACACCACCGCAAACGGCGTGAGGCCGCGCGCGCGATCCTCACGAATGGCCTGGTGCAGCGCGTCGACGGGCATGCGATATTGCGCGTCACACGTGACGGCACGCACCCGGTCCGGCATGATGCCGGCCATCTTCGCCGACTTGATCACGCAGTGATGCGCCTGGTCCGACGTATAGAGCACGCCTCGCCGAATGTCGACGCCCAGTGTGCGCTCGCGCGCGCACAGGATCGCGTTGAAGGTCGCCATCGAACCGCCCGTGGTAAAGAGTCCGCGGGTGGTGTCGGGAAAGCCCATCCAGTCGCGCAGCCAGTCGAGTGCGTTGGCCTCAAGCTGCACGAGCGCCGGCGCGGCTTGCCACACGCCGGTGAAGCGGTTCGTGGTGTCGGCAATGAAACCAGCCAGCGCCGCCGGGAATGTGCCTCCGCCCGGCACATAGGCCAGGTAGCCGGGCGCGGGCGCATTGAACGAACGCGGGATGCAGGTGTCGAAGACCAGGTCGAGCAGCGGATCGAGGGCGCTGCCGTGGTCAGGCGCCGGTTCGCGCAGCGCGCGGCACAACTCGGCCGCATCGACGTCACCGCAGATGGGTTGCTGGGGAAGACTGCTGATGTGCGCAATGCACCGGGCCGCCACGGCGTCGGTCATGGCGCGCATCTGGTCGGGCGAGAATTCAAGATTCATCGCCTTAGACTACCCCCTAGCCGCGCGGCGACGGACCTCGCGCGCAGACGGGCCGAATGCCGGCCGGAACGGCGTCAGGCGTAGGTATCAATCCGGCCAGGCGCCGCCGGAGCCGGTGCATCCCTCACCAGGTCGACGAGCGCACTGCCCACGTCCTTTGCCACGGCCTGCTGCTTCTTCAGCACCAGGACCTCACGCTCGACTTCCCTCGACGCGGCCGTTGCAGAGACTGGAGACACCCTCATGCCTGGGACAATCGACGCATGGGCTGAAAACTTGAACCAGGACCTTGACTGGGGGCGGAGGTTGGAGGCGCCGCCCGGATTTGAACCGGGGATGGAGGTTTTGCAGACCTCTGCCTTACCACTTGGCTACGGCGCCGTCTGGGGGGTGCGAGCGGCTGAATCCTATTACGGCGGGCAGATTATGGAGCGGGAAACGGGATTCGAACCCGCGACTTCGACCTTGGCAAGGTCGCACTCTACCACTGAGTTATTCCCGCCCGGGAATGCACCCGAATTGTAACAAAGCCACTGCGGCTTCGGCAAGCACGAGCTGCAGCGCGGTTCAGTCACCCGTGGCCCCGCGCAACACTCGAGCCGCTTTCTCGGCCGGCACCGGGTTGACCGCGGTGCCCGAGCCGAGGTCGAAACCGGTGGCCCGCAGCACCCGCGGCACGAGTTCCAGATGCCAGTGATACGAGCCGTGGACGGCTGCGTCATAGGGCGCGGTGTGCAGCACGGCGTTGAAGGCGGGCCGCCCGAGCTGGGCGTCGATCTGGGCCAGGACGTCTCGCAGGGCCGTGGCGACGCTCGTAATGTCGCCGGTAGACGCCGCCTCGAACCGGGCCCCATGCTGGCGTGGCACCAGGACGACTTCGAATGGCGACCTCGACGCGTAGGGAGCCAACGCAACGCAGCCAGGAGTCGTAGTTACCACGCGCGCACCCGCTGCGATTTCCTGCGTCATCAGGTCGCAAAAGACGCAACGGCCGGTGGCGGCATGATGGCGCTCGGCGCCCCGCACCTCCTCGTCGATTCGAGGGGGCACACGCGGCATCGCCACGACCTGGGAATGCGGATGCGCCAGCCGGGCGCCGGCCTTGGCGCCGTGGTTTTTGAACGCCAGAGCCGACCGCATGCGCGAATCGCGCCGCAGGTCGGCCATCCGGTCGCGCCAGGCCACGAGCACCCTCGTCAGCTCTTCCTCGGTCATCGTGAACCACGACGCATCGTGGCGCGCTGACTCCACCACCACTTCGTGCGCGCCGAGCCCGGGCTGGTACTCGAGCAAACCGTCGCGGTGGGCGCCTCCGCCAGCCTCGACCCTCAGCATGGGCACCCGGTTGGGCACCACGCGCAGATCCCAGCCCGGTCCATCGGCGGGCGTGTCCCCGCGCACGGCGAGAATTTCGCGGCCGGCCGCCTGCTCGTGCCCCTCGCACAACGGACACGGTCCGTCGGCGTCAGGAGGGTGCTCGTCGAGGTCGAAGTCCCGCCGGCGCAACGGCGCGTCGGACACCACGATCACCCACTGCCCCGTTACCGGGTCGGCTCGCCACTCGGACATCGGATCAGAGTACCACCAGCCCGGTCCGTCACCACCCAGGCCGGAAGGCATCGGGAAACACCGTGACCGACGGGGCTACGCCACGATCGAGACGCACCGCGACCACGTCGAAGCGCACGGGCGCACGAGTCAGGCCATGCCGCGCCAGATAGTCGGACGCCATCATCACCAGGCGTCGCTGTTTCTCCGTCGTGACCGACCCTGCCGGATCGCCAAAGGCGCCACTTCGGCGGGCCTTCACTTCCACGAACACGATGGTGGCGTCATGCCGCGCCACGATGTCGAGCTCTCCGAACCGCGTGCGATACCGCCGCTGTAGAATGCGATAGCCTCGCGCCTCGAGCGTGTGGCAGGCACGGGTCTCCCCTTCGATGCCTAGGGCTTGACGGGCGTAAGTCATGCAACCGCGGCTGCAAGACCCGCTCCGCCTGAATCCGCCTACCGCGCACCGGCGACGTCGGAAAGACTTTCGTCGAAGATCCGCACGGCCGTCTCGGCCTGCGCCTTCGACAGCACGAGCGGCGGCGAGAACCGCACGGCGTTGCGCCCAGCTCCTAGAATCAGCATGCCGCGCGCGAAGGCCGCGTCGACAACGGCATCGCGCTCCGTGGTGGCGCGTTCCTTGGTGACGCGATCGCGCACAAGCTCCACGCCGATCATCAGGCCCTTGCCGCGCACGTCGCCGATGATCGCGTGCTTGTCCTTGAGCGCCGCCAGGCCGGCCATCATATAAGCCCCGACCTCGGCGGCGTTGGCCACGAGCGTGTCGCGCAGCAGTTGAATGGTGGCAATTGCCGCAGCGCACGACACCGGGTTGCCGCCAAACGTGCTCGCGTGCGCACCCGGGGGCCAGGCCATCACGTCGGCCTTGGCCACCGTGACGCCAAGCGGCATGCCGGACGCGATGCCCTTGGCGGCGGTGACGACGTCCGGCTCCACACCGAAGTGCTCGATCGCAAACATCTTGCCGGTGCGCCCCATCCCCGACTGCACTTCATCGACCATCAGCAGCATGCCGTGCCTGGTCGTCAGCGCTCGCAGCCGCTCGTGAAACACCCTCGGCGGTACCACGTAGCCACCCTCGCCCTGAATCGGCTCCACCATCACGGCCGCCACGTCGTCGGGTGACACCAGATGCATCAGCACCTGGTCTTCGAGGAAGCCCAGGCATTCGGCCTCGCAGCTGTCGGGCGTCAGGCCCACCGGGCAGCGGTAGCAGGTGGCGTAGGGGGCGTGATACGACCCGGGCAGCATGGGACCGAAGCCGCGCCGCTGAATGGAACGGCTCGACGTGAGCGAGAGCGAACCCATCGTGCGGCCATGAAAGCTGCCGAGAAACGCGATCACGCCGTGGCGCTTGGTGTGATACCGCGCGAGTTTGATGGCGGCTTCGTTTGCCTCGGTGCCCGAGTTGGCATAAAAAGTCCGCGAGGGCCCCGCAAACGGCGCCACCGCCGCCAGGTCCTCGCCGAGCTTCACCTGCGGCTCGTAATAGAAGTCCGTGCCCGACATGTGCAGAAACCGCTGCGCCTGGTCGACGATGGCCGCAACGACCGCCGGGTGCGAGTGTCCGGTCGAGTTCACGGCGATGCCGGCGGCGCAGTCGAGAAACACATTGCCATCTACGTCTTCCACCGTGGCGCCGGTGCCTCTGGCGATCACGAACGGATACCCGCGCGTGTACGACGGCGACACGACCTTGGCGTCGCGCTCGATGATGGCCTTGGCCTTCGGGCCAGGCAGTGCCGTCTTCAGATGTGGGGCGTCCATCGTCTCCTACTTTCGTTTCCAGCGTGTACCGTGCGGGCCGTCTTCGACCAGGAAGCCGAGCGCCAGCAACTCGCCACGCACGCGATCGGCCGCCGCGAAATCCCGGCGGCGGCGAGCGTCCAGACGTTCCTGCATGAGTCGCTCCACCTCGGCCTCGGGAACGCCGGCGGCGGCATCTTCCCTGGCGCGCAGTGACACGACGCCAATCACGTCGTCGAAGTGCGAGAACGCGCGGCGGATGCCGGTCACATCCGAGGCGCCGACGCCCCCCTGATCCATCGCGGTGTTGAGTGCGCGCACGAGCTCGAAGACCTCACCGAGTGCAGCGGCCGTATTGAGGTCGTCGCCCATCGCCGCGTCGAAACCGGCTTGTGCCACTGCGACTCGGGCCGCAATCTCATCGTGCGGCGCGCCGTCGCGAATCGTGTCGAGCCGGGCCAGGAAATCGGTGAGCCGCCTCAACGCTTCTTCCGCCTGCGCCATGCCGGCCCATGTGAAGTTCAAGCGCGTCCGGTAGTGTGCCGACAGCAGGAGATACCGCAGGGTCGAGGCACGGAAGCCTCGCGTCGTGACATCGGAGATGGTGTAGACGTTTCCAAGCGACTTCGACATCTTCTGGTCCTCGACCAGCAGGTGCTCGAAGTGCACCCAGACGCGCGCGAACTCGCGCCCGGTCGCGCACTCGCTCTGAGCGATCTCATTTTCGTGATGCGGAAACACGAGGTCGATGCCGCCGGCATGAATGTCGATCGGCGGCGCGCCCAGCAGGCGCAGCGCCATGGCCGAGCACTCGATGTGCCAACCGGGCCGGCCCGGCCCCACGCCGGCATCCCAGGAGGGCTCGCCCGGCTTGGTGGCCTTCCACAACACGAAGTCGCGGGCGTCTTCCTTCTCGTACTCGTCACTGTCCACCCGCGTGCCCGACAGGATGCCCGCGTGATCGAGCCGCGCCAGGCGCCCGTAGTTGGGCATCGTCGCGATCTTGAAATAGATCGAGCCGTCGCTCCGGTAGGTGTGCCCCTTGGCCTCGAGCGTCGCGATCATGTCCGACATCGCCTGAATATTCGCGGGGTCGGTGGCACGCGGGTTCTCTTCCGACGGCTCCAGGCCAAGCGACGCGCAGTCGTCGTGGAACGCCGTGATGTAGCGCTCGGTGTACTCCCCGAGCGGCACCCCCTCGCGCTCCGCGCCGGCAATCGTCTTGTCGTCCACATCGGTGAAATTCACGACCTGGCGCACGTCGAAGCCGGCCACATGTTTCAGCGTGCGGCGCAACACGTCGAGCCCGATAAACGTGCGGAAGTTTCCGATGTGACCGCGCGCGTAGACGGTCAGGCCGCACGCGTACATCCGCACCTGATTGGCGGCGGCCGGCGTGAACGCTTCGCGCTGCCGGCTGAGCGTGTTGTAAAGACGCATGGGTACGCCCTCAGGCCATTCCCTGGCGGATGCGGCAGACCTGCCGGCCGCCCTTGGCCGCCCAGTCGACCGACAGGCCCGGCCCGCGTGACAGGTGCGTGGCCGAAAGCGACATGGCCTGCCCGCCGGCCACAAACACCTCGAGGCACTCCGCGGTCCGCTCGAACCGGACCTCAATCGCGGTGCCGTCGCCGCGGCACGCGGCGATCGCGGCTTCCGCGGCGGTCACGACCTCGTCGGCCACGGCCGCGGCCACCGCCTTGCCGCCGGCGTACGACGCCACGTATGAGGCAAGGTCGCGCACCGCGCCGAGCATCGCCCGGTCGCCCGAGACCTGCATCGTAAATTCAAACGACGTCTGATTCATCGTCACACCGAGATGTTGTCGAATAGCCGCTGCGCCCGTCGCACGTCGGTCTCGATCTGTTCGCGCAGGGCGTCGACGTCGGCGAACCGGCGCTCGTCGCGCAGCCGCTGGATGAAGTTGAGCGACAGTTGGGCGCCATAGATATCGGCGTCGAACCCGAGCACGTGCGTTTCGATCGTGACCGCTCCGGCCGCCTCGAACGTGGGCCGCACCCCGATGTTCGTGATCGCCGGCCAGCACGTGCCGTCGAGTTCCGCGGTCGTCGCATACACCCCGCTCGGCGGCACCAGCTCATTGTCGGTCGAAAGGTTCGCCGTAGGGAACCCCAACTCGCGGCCCCGCCTGGCCCCGGCCACCACGACTCCTTCGATCGCGAAGTGGTGCCCGAGCAGGGCGCCGGCCTCGTCCACTCGGCCTTCGCTCACCAGCCGCCGGATACGGGTGCTCGAAACCACGAACTCCTTGTAGCGCACGGGGTCAATCTTCTCCGTGCGGAAGCCATACCGTCCGCCCAGGCTGCGCAGAATCGAGAACGTGCCGGCCCGCTCGTGCCCAAACAGAAAGTCCGCGCCCACCCAGACCTCGGCGACTCGCAACCAATCCGCGAGCACCGTTCGCACGAAGGCCTCGGGCGTGAAGCGCGAGAGCTCGGGCGTGAAGCGCACCACCGCCACGCCGTGGGCACCGGCCCGGGCGATGGCCGCAAGCTTCTGCGGCATCGTCATCAGCAGAGGCGGCGCCTTGTCGGGCCGTACGACCCGGGGTGGGTGGGGATCAAACGTGAGCACGACGCCAACGCCGCCCCGGTCGGCGGCACTGCGCCGCACGCGCTCGATGATCTTCTGGTGGCCGCGGTGCAGGCCGTCGAAATTGCCGAGCGCCAGCACCGGGCTCACCCAGCGCACGGGCCGCGGGTCGTCAGGAAAGTGAATGACGTCCACGCTAGGCCCGCTCCGCCGGCGCCATCAGACGGGCCGGCGCCCTTTGAGTGTCGATGGTCACGACCAGTCCGTCGTGAGCCAGCGCCATCCCAGTCGGCAGCGCTGCGCACGTCCCGGCATGCGATAGGTCGTGACAGATGTGCGTGAAGTAGGTCTGAGCCGCGCCGATGCGCGTCGCCGTCGCGACGGCCTCGGCCACCGTAAAGTGGGTGGGATGGGGACGGTGGCGGAGCGCATCGAGCACCAGGACGTCGAGTCCATCGAGCAAGGTGTACGACGACTCGGGAATGGCGCTGCAATCGGTCAGGTAGGCGAAGTTCCCCACCCGGAATCCCAGAATGGGCCGCTGCCCGTGCATGATCGGCACGGGCACGACCGTCACCCCGTCAACGACAAACGGGCCGTCAATGACGGTGAGGGCCAGTTCCGGCACCCCGCCACCGGGACCCGAGGGGGCCGCAAAGGCATACGCAAAGATGCGAGCAAGTTCGGCGGCGGTCGCGGCGTCGGCATACACGGGGATGCGCGAACCATTGAGCGCGTTGAATCTTCGCAGTTCGTCGAGACCCATGACGTGGTCGGCGTGGCTGTGCGTGAAGAGGACTGCGTCAACTTTGGTGAGGTCGTGCGTCAGCGCCTGCTGCCTGAGGTCCGTGGAGGTGTCGACGAGCAGCGCCGGGCCGGCGGCTTCGTCGAGATAGATCGAGGGACGCAACCGGCGGTCGCGGGGGTCATCCGACCGGCACACCGCGCAGCGGCACCCAATCATCGGCACGCCGTGCGAGGTCCCCGTGCCGAGGAACGTGACTCGGGCCGGCGGCATCAGGGCCGCCCGCCGGCGCCCTTGACCGCCACGAACCGCATCCGCAACTCATACAGCACCTGTTCGAGAAACTGGCGCTCCTCGTTCGACAGGTTCCCCTTCGTCTTCTGCTCCAGCATGACCATGACGTCGATCACATGCCCGGCCTGTTCCAGATTGGGCGTGCGCTTTTCGCCCGTGGTCGGGTCGGCCACGTCGCCGAAATGTACGGCCGCGCTGCTGGCAAGCGAGTACAGAAACGCGACGAAACCGACGCGGGGGTCGGCGCTGGAAATAGAGTTATCCGCCACGGCTCAAAAGTCTCGGAATGGTAGCATAGCGCCCGGAACCGACCTGCCATGAGCCTCTCCCCCGGCGCGCGCTTCGACGACCTGGTCCGCATCATGCGGGCCTTGCGGGCCCCTGGTGGGTGTCCGTGGGATCGCGAGCAGACCTTGCAGTCGCTGCGACCGTATGTCCTCGAGGAAACCTACGAACTGCTCGACGCCCTCGACCGCGGCGATCTGGCGAGCTTACGGGAGGAACTTGGCGACTTTCTCTACGAAGCCGTGTTCCTGGCGCAGATTGCGGAAGAAGCCGGCCACTTCAGCATCGGCGACGCCATCGACGGCGTTGCAACGAAGCTCGTGCGCCGCCACCCCCACGTCTTCACGCCGTCGGGCGTGCCGCTGGCCGACAACGGACCGGAGCTGTCGTCCGATGAGGTCGTACGCAAGTGGGAAGACCTCAAAGCCGCCGAACGTGGCGCGGCGGGACGCGTGGAGAAGTCCATCCTGAGCGGCGTGCCCAAGACCCTGCCGGCACTGCTGCGTGCCTACGAGACGTGCGGCCGGGCCGCAACCGTGGGGTTCGATTGGGTCTCCGCGAGCGACGTGCTCGACAAGATGGACGAAGAACTGCGGGAACTGCGGGTGGCAGTGCGAGACCGAGCCGTCGCTCCCGCCGCCGTCGAAGACGAACTCGGCGACCTGCTGTTTGCCTTCGCCAATTTCGCCCGCAAGCTCGGGGTGGAACCGGAAGCCGCGCTGCGGCGCGCGGCCGATAAGTTTCAGGCGCGGTTCGAAGCGATGGAACGCCTGGTTCGGGCCGACGGGGTAGCCCTGTCGTCGCTGACGCTCGACCAACAGAACACCCTCTGGCACCGCGTGAAGGCCGACGCCGCGGCTACCGATGCACCCACTGAAAAGGAGCACGCATGACAACGATCGACACCCTCGTGGCCGCGTTCGAACGAGGCCGGCTCTCGCGCCGAGAACTGGTGCAGGGGCTGGCCGCCATGGTGACGGCCGCTGCCGCGCCCGCCGCCGCGCAAACAGCGCCAGCGATACCCGCGCTGTCGCTGAATCACGTCTCGCTGGCCGTCGCCGATCCGGAGGCCTCGAGGCAGTTCTTTCAGCGCACGTTCGGCATGCCGGTGGCGTCCACACAGGGCACGGGGATCAATCTGGCGCTGGGCACGAGCTTCCTCGGTCTATACAAGATGCCGAATCCAGGCCGGGTCGATCACGTGTGCCTTGGCGTTGACAACTACGACGTCAGCGCCATGGCCGCAAAGCTCGAAGGCCAAGGCATCAAAGCGACCATCCGGAAGGACAAGCCTGAGGTGTACTTCAACGATCCCGATGGCGTCCGCTTCCAGCTCGAGAACAAGGACTATCGCGGCTGAAGGTGGAGCCACCGCCGCCGGCCGGTGAATGACGAGACCTCTACCGCGCGGCCGTCGGTGCGCACGGTGATTTCGCCGTCGACGTCGGTGCGCCAGGGCTCCGCGCCCACCTGCCGAAGTCGCTCGAGCACGGCGGGCGCTGGATGACCAAACGGATTGCCTGCGCCGGCGCTGATGATCGCCACCTGCGGAGACGTCGGCTCCAGGAAAGCTGCGCTGGATCCACCAGCACTGCCGTGGTGCGCCACCTTCAATACGGTCAGCCGCGCGGACGTAACGCGCGACCAGGCGTCGGCCACCGCTGCTTCCGACGGATCGCCGATGTCGCCGGTGAGCAACACGCCGGCAGCTCCGAGCGTCACGGCAACGACCACCGAGTCGTCGTTGCGCACCCGCTGCCGCTCCCATTCGGCTGGCTTCGGATGTAGCACCTGCACCGCGGCCGCTCCGATCTCAACGCTGGCGCCGGCCGTGACCCGCCGCCACGCCGCGCCAACGGCGTCGGTCGCGCGCCGCAACCGCGCCGTCGCGGCGTCGTCGGCCACCGGGATGCCGGTCCACACCTCGTTCGGACGGAACTCGCGAACAAGTGACGCCGCACCGCCGATGTGGTCCGCATCCGCGTGCGTAATGAGCAGGTAGTCGACGCGCCGGATGCCCCGGGCCCGTAACGCCGGGCCGACCACGCGCTCCCCCAGGTCGCGCCCATCTCCCGTGACGCCGCCGGCATCGACGAGCAGACGGCGCCCATTCGGGAACTGCACGAGCATCGCGTCGCCTTGGCCCACGTCGAACGCCGTCACTTGCAGGTCGCCGGGCGCCCACGGCACAAGACTGAGCGGCGCCACCGCCACCCACACAACGGCAACCGGCAATGCCACCGTGGTTCCCCGTCGGACATGCCACGCCACCTGGGTGTCGCGGGCCGAATGCCGCGACCACAGCCACGCCGCGAGCGCTCCGTAGTAGGCAACCGTCGCCCCAACGGCAGGCGGAGGCACCCGCCATGACATCCACGGCGCCAGATCCACAAGGCGCGCGGAGCCTGTGACGAGCCCAGCGCCGACTCGCAACAGCGCCCCGAAGACCGGCACCGTGGCCGGGGCCACGACATCGGCCAGCACCGCGCCCGCCGCTGCCAGTTGCGCGACGGCCATGCCGGGGATGGCGACGGCCGACAGCACGAGACCCGCGACGGTGACCTGCTGGAACACCGAAGCGACAATCGGCAACAACGCCAGCTCGGCCCAGACCGACGTGAGCACGAGCGCGCGGCACCAGACCCACACGCGCGACCGCGCGGAATCGTGTGACGGCAGACCGACCATGATGCCGGCTGTTGCCGCGGTCGTGAGCCAGAAGCTCACATCGAACGCCAGCAGCGGGTCGGCCGCCAGCAGCAGGCCGGCGGTGAGTGCCAGCACGTTCACGGCCGCGCCGCGCTGGTCCAGTAACTGCGCCGCGATGCCGACCAGAGCCATCCCGGTCGCCCTCAACACCGAAGCACCGCCACCGACCACCGCGGCGTAGGCCAGAAGCGCCACCGCCGCCCCCGCCAGCCCATGAGGGCGCCGTCGCGTGAGCACGCGGGCAATCCCCAGCACGACGACCGTGAAGATCGCGATGTTGCCCCCAGAGATGGCAATCACGTGATACGTGCCTGCGCGCTGCAGCCGCTGCTGCAGCTCCACGTCGAGGCCCGCGCGGTCGCCCACGAGTACGGCTGTGCCGATGGCGGCAGCTTCCCCATCGTTGGGACCCGCCGCGCGGCGCAGGGCTGCTCGCGCCCGGGCACGCACGGCGGCCGCGGCCTCGCTCATCACGGACCCGTGCGCCACCAACTCTACGAGCAGAGCGCTCTTCACCGAGGCCACGAGCGCGGCGCGCCGCCGCACCAAGTCGGCGCGGGCGTCGGGGGCGCCGACGTTCTTGAACGCCCGCGGCACTCGCACCGAGGCCGTGAACCTGACGCGCCTGCCGCCGCGCCACTCCGCCATGCGCGCGATGGCCAGGTCGCCCGTAACCGCAACCATGGTCGCGCCAGCCGCCTCGTGCGCGCAGCCGCACGGGCCCACCCACGCGCGCGCCACCTGCACGCGCAGCAGCACGCTGCGACCGGCCGGTGCCGCATCGGCGGTGAGCGTGCCCTCGAGACGTACGCTGACGTCACCGGCAACCCCGTCGGTCGCTAGGGCGCCTGCCTCTTCGAGCACGACGACCAGAGGTGGCCGCGCCACTGCGGCAAACGCCAGCGAGCCCCGTGCGGCTGACGCCGCGGCGACTCCGGCCAGCACAAGAGGCACGATCGCTTGCGGGCGACCACCGCGCCACGCCGCCAGCGCTGCAAGCCAGCTCCCGCTGGCGATAGCCAACGCCCACGCCAGCCACTCGGGCCTCGCCACGCCAGCGGCAGCGCCGGCCGCGAGTGCGGCCGCCAGGAGCACGGGCAAGTACGGCATGCCCTTGCGCCTTTGCAAAACCCGGGCTCACCCCGGCCGATCAAGGCACAGACATCAGTTCCGGCGTGAACGACGCCAGGATACTGGACCTGCTACGCCCGGGATGCGGAATCCGCCAGCAGAACCGCCCGGCCAGGTACGCAGAAGCCGCCGCGTTACGACGACACGCTAGCGGCCGTCACGTAGTACTCCTGCAGGGAGCGCACGTCGAGTTCGCGCCCCTTCAGCGCCCGAACCGCATCGACGGCCGCCGCCGCGCCCGTCATCGTCGTGATGCACGGGATGCCGGCCATCATCGCCGCCCGCCGCACGGCTTTGTCGTCAAAGAACGACTCCAGGCCGAGGGGCGTGTTGACGACCATGTGAATGCGCCGGTTCACGATCTCGTCGGCCAGGTTCGGACGACCTTCGTTCACCTTGAACACCACGCCGCACTCTACGCCGTGGGCACGCAGATACACCGCCGTGCCGCGCGTCGCGGTGACCGAGAACCCCAACTCGGAGAGCGCCTTGGCAATCGGCACCACCTCGGGCTTGTCGTCGTTGTTCACGCTGAGGCACACCGTGCCCTGTTCCGGTAGGCGGTTGCCCGCGCCGAGCATCGCCTTCACGAACGCGTGCCCGAAGTCGGTCGCCCCGCCCATCACTTCGCCCGTAGACTTCATCTCAGGGCCGAGAATCGAGTCGACTCCAGGAAACCGGATGAACGGAAACACCGGGCTCTTCACGAACACGCCGGCCGGCACCAAGTCGTCGCTGTAGCCGAGCTCGGCCAGGGTCTTCCCCATCATCACGCGCGCAGCGACCTGGGCCAGCGGCACACCGGTCGCCTTGGCCAGGTACGGCACCGTGCGTGAGGCCCGCGGATTCACCTCGAGCACGAAGATCTCGTCGTCCTTGAGCGCGTACTGCACGTTCATCAACCCGATCACTTTGAGCGCC
>JANMDX010000211.1:0-2721 GCA_031376505.1 Acidobacteriota bacterium | reverse complement strand
TTTTCTGGGTGGAACTGCACGCCCGACACGAGGCCGTCCTGCACGGCCGCCGTGAACTCCACGCCGTAGGTGCTCGTGGCCACGGTGCCGCGCGCCAGCGGCGCGGCGTAGGAGTGCGTGAAATACACGTGCGATCCGTCGGCGATGCCGGCAAAGAGCCTCGACCACCGCGGCAGCGCCAGCGTGTTCCAGCCCACATGCGGCACTTTCTGGCGCAGGCCGGTGGCCGGTTCGATGTCCGGCAGGCGCGCACACATGCCCTGGCACACGCCGAAGCCCGTCACGTCCGGCGCCTCGGTGCTGCCGGCGAAGAGCCACTGCAGGCCCACGCAGATGCCCAGCAGCGGCGTGCCGGCGTCCAGTCGCTCGAGCATGGCGTACCGCCATGGCTGATCCAGCGTGCGCGTGGATCCGAAGTGCCCAACGCCTGGCACGATCACGCCCGAGGCTTGGGCCAGATCCGTCGGCCCCGAGGGCGTGTAGACCTGCGCGCCCACGGCCGCGAGCGCTTTGCGTACGGACGTGAGGTTGCCGGCGCCGTAGTCGACAAGCGCGATCATGCCTGTGTCCTCGCGGGTCGCACAGGCCCAGCGGACAGCAGCGCAGGGAACACTTTCGCCCGCAGTGTCCTGGCGCTCATGGCAGCGGCGCTCGGTGCTGATTCGGTCCACAGGGCGCGCCGGCGGGCTGCGGCGACCCGAGTCGCTGAATCTCTTCCACCACCGCCTTCAATGGGACAGGGCCACCGGCCCACGGACTGGGGTGCAGCATGGGCACGACCGACGAGCCGGAAATTTCGAGTGTCGATTCCCCGACCTCCAGTAGTGTTTCGTCGCGGCACTGCCAGAAGAACATCAGGTAACGCTTGCCGCGTTGCGGCACTCGGTCCCACGGCATCCGCGTGATGAGCCGAGCGTGTCCCAGTCGCATCTCGCCCACGCTGCTCTGCCTGTACGACAACCGGCCTCCCCGCCTGAGCCGCTGTCCACTGACGTCTTTGAACACGTCTTCAACGGTGGCGGTCACGGTGGATTCGACTCGGCGGTGATCGGCGTCCGCAAGGCGGCCAGTGATGTCTTCGATCCGCACGATCGCTATGGCGGTGGAGACTCCGGCGGCGCCTCTCACATGCCGCGGCGCGTCAGGGGCAAACGCAGCGAAGTGGAAGGTCGAGTCTATCGGCGGCACGACATCGATGGTCCCGTCAGTTGGACGCACGTGCTCCTCCACCGGCCGGAAATCGGGCTGGACCGTCCTCACGTCCGGGAACGGCGCCGGGTCAGGCCGCGTGCCACGCGGGACGTCCTCTGGATAGTCGCTGGCGCTGGCGTAGCCGTCGAGTGGACTGATGGTTGGCTGGCTCGTGAGTAGGAGCGCAATCAGCAAGCCGACGGCCACAGTCAGACCAGTCAGGAGCGCCGTCGCTTTCACAGCAGGCCCTTGGTGCTCGGCAGCATCTTCGCCATGCGCGCGTCCTTCGCGCACGCCACGCGCAGCGCGCGGGCAAACGCCTTGAAGCACGCCTCGATCTTGTGATGATTCGAGCGCCCGTGCATCACCTTCACGTGCACGTTCGCGCGCGCCGCCGACGCGAAGCCTTCGAAGAAGTCGGTCACGAGCTCGGTCTGCAGGTCACCCACGAGCCGCACGCGCACCTTCGTGTC
Source organism: Acidobacteriota bacterium (assembly GCA_031376505.1). GTDB lineage: Bacteria > Acidobacteriota > Vicinamibacteria > Vicinamibacterales > UBA2999 > CADEFD01. The sequence continues at coordinate 1,057 of JANMDX010000211.1, read as the reverse complement.
GACCACCGTGTGCGGACGTCCGCCCAGGTCGATGGCCACGACCGCCAGCGTCTCGTCCATCGGCATCACGAAGTAGCCGGCGCGGTTGATGCCCTTGCGGTCGCCGAGGGCCTTGTCCACCGCCTGGCCGAGCGCGATGCCGATGTCTTCCACCGTGTGGTGCTGATCCACGTCGAGGTCGCCCTTGGCGGCGACCGCGAGATCGAAAGCGCCATGCCGCGCCACCAGATCCAGCATGTGGTCGAGGAAGCGCACGCCGGTGTGGTTCTCGAAGCGCCCGCGCCCTTCGAGGGTCAGCGCCACCTTCACGTGGGTCTCCGCGGTCTTGCGGTCGATCAGGGCTGTGCGCACAGATCCTCCAATGCCGCCACGGCTGCACGCGTGTGTGCGACCACGCCGGCAGTCACGCGGAAGCAGCCGGCGCAGCCCGGCTCTTTGCTCCGGTCGCGCACGAGCACACCGCGCGCAATCAGACCGCGCACCAGATCCGGCGTGCGGTCGCCGCCGTGCACCAAGACGAAGTTGGCGGCGCTCTGCCAGTGCCTCAGGCCCAGCCGCGTGAGGACCTCGTAGAGCAGCGCCTTGGATTCGGTGGCCTGCGCCACCGACCACGGCACATACTCCGTGTCAGTCAGCGCTGCGCGCAGCGCCGCCACGGCCACGGCGTTCAGGTTGATGAGCGGCATCACGTAGCGGATGGGCGCCAGCAGCGCGGGCGGCGCAATCAGCACACCCACGCGCATGCCGGCCAGGCCGTGCGCCTTCGAGAACGTGCGGCCCACGATCACGTTGGGATACTCGCGCGTAAGGTACAGCATGTGCGAGCCGTGGAAGTCGTGATACGCCTCGTCGAGCAACACGACCGCATGACCCGCGCGTTCGGCCACCCGTCGGACGTCGGCTTCCGAGACCGTTTGGCCACTGGGATTGTGCGGCGTGTTCACGTGCACAAGACGTGTGTTCGGACCCACGGCCGCCAGCACCGCGTCGGTGGGATAGGCGAACTGGTCGTTCATCGGCAGCGCGATCGTGCGCGCACCGAGCGCCTTGGCGTTGA
>JANMDX010000209.1:0-3849 GCA_031376505.1 Acidobacteriota bacterium | reverse complement strand
TAACGCACCGCTGAGCCGTGAGGCCCGCGCACGAATCGCGTGCGGGCCGAGTCGGCTCGAGCGGGATGTTAGCGGAAGTCGTTCGCTGGTGTTCGGGTTCTTCCGCTCTTGGGACCGACCACCGCAGGCCGCCAACGGCACCACCCGACACCGCCCGCCGCCGGATCCGCCGACCGATCAACCGCGCCGAGGCGTGTCGAGCGCCACGGTGCCCAGGCTGAGGCCTCACAACCGCGCCGCCGTGCGTGCCGCTCGCGGCCACGCCGACCCTCCGAGTTCGACGACGTCGCGAATGGCCACCGACCGATCGCTCGCGCACCCGCGTGTCGAGTGGCCCGAGCCCATGGCCTTCAAGCTCTTTGAGTTTCTTGGTTCGCTAACTTTATATGGGCGGAAGGCGCCATTCGCTGGGTCGGCCCCGCCCGCTGCTCCCAGGCTCGAAGCCTCGATTCCCGCCCCGCCGGCATTGTGCCCGCCATTGGCTCCAGGAACAAGCCCTGCCACGTCAGAGCGTTACCGGCGCCGCAACCCAGTGTGACCGACCAATTGGCGCCGGCGCCAATTGCAAATACATGTCCAGGTTGGGTGGAAGGCGCCAATCGCTGGAGAACGTCAACCCGCGGTTGCCAGACGTCAACTCGAGTTGGCGCTCAAAACGGCGGAGCCGGCCACCGAAACGGACAGGAGCCCCGGAAGTGCCGTCGGCGAACCACGTTGTCACTGCCCGCGACGACGCGTTGCCGGAATGCTGCGGGCTAACCGATGGGGAGTCTGCGGACCCGATAGCGAGCATCCTCGACCAGGATTAGCGCCCCTGCCGCCAAGGCCGTGGCCTGTTCGGCCAGCACTGCGCGCAGCCGGCGATTCACGGCGTCGGGTCGTTCATCCGAGAGCCGGAACAGAATGACGCTGGGACGGTCTCGCACGCCCAGAGCCAGCAGGTCGCCGAAATCCAGATCGAACGTCAGGACGATGCGACGGTTCGCGGCGAGATGCCGGCGTCGGCCAGGAAGCGCATCGGACCTTATGCCGGCAAGGAGTGCAGCTCGTCCTTGGCCAATGCGGCCGCGTAAGCCACCGCTTGGCGGATGTCCTCGGGTTCCAGGTCTGGCAGGTCCGCGATGATGTCCGCGGGACTCAAGCCGTTGGCCACGAGATTGACGACGTGGGCCACCGAAACGCGGAGCCCACGAATGGTGGCCCGCCCTGCCAAGAGGCCGGGATGGTGCGTGATGCGATCCAGTGGGTGCGACATCGGCCAATCACCTACGGTCATTCTAGCCCGGCTCGGCTCATGCCGCGACGTGTCTCAACCCTGCAGATGCGATGCCGGCCCGGGCTGAATGCACGACTGCGAGTCGTGGGTGATCGACGACGTGGGCACCTCCACCGAGCGGCTGGACGTCAGGATTGCGCGCTGCTGCGTCACGCTCCATCCAAGAACACTCGTCACCGCCAGACGATGAGTTGCGGCCATCCGGCCGCCCTCGAATACTCCGCGTCGGAGGGCGTGATGGACCGCTTCGATCCGCGCTGGGATGACGACCGCGATCGCAGTCCGTCTGCCGACCGTGACTGGGGCGGTCGCAGTGGGCGTGACGCCGACCACCCGCGCGGTGGGTCCAAGCGCAGTCCATTCACGCGCGACCTCGACCTGCCTGGCGGCGACGAGCGAGAGCGCGTCCGCACCCGCGATCGTGACTACGACTTGAACGGCGCCGACAGCGAGTCCCTCGCCACGATCGGCGCGTTCCGAGTCGTTCAGGTAGAAGACCTTCGGGACGTGCTGGAGGCGGGCCGTGGAGGCGCGTCCGCGGCCGAACGCGTCCACCGTTTGCAGGAGTCAGGGCTGCTCGAACGGATCCCGCTGGATGGTCGGGAGCGGGATGTCGCGGTCCTGACGAACCACGGTCGAGAGTTGCTCGAGGCGCATCGTCTGGGGCCTGCCGACGAGCCCCGCCAAACGTTCTACGCGGGCCTCAGGAAGCCGCGAGAACTGTCCCACGACGCGCAGGTCTACCGCGCCTTTCGACGCGCGGAAGAGCGTCTCCGCGGCCAGGGCGGGCGCATCCGCCGGGTCGTCCTCGACTACGAGCTGAAGCGCGACTACCAATGCTTCCTCCAAGAGCGCAACCGCGGCCGCGCCGACAGCGACGGCAGACCCGACCGCACCGCGGAAGAGGTCGCGGCCTGGGCCCGGCAGCACGACCTGCCGTACTTCGATGACCACGTGCACTTCCCCGACGCCCGCATCGAGTACGAGGACACCGCGCGCGACCCCCGGCACGAAGACATCGAAGTGGTCACGCCGCACTACCGCGGCGCCCATGCGGCCGGTGCGGCACGCTCAGGATTCCGCCGCTACGGCGCTGGCTTTGGCGGACGGGGCAGTGGTGGCGGCCGGGGTGGGCGCGCTCGCCGCGGCGGACTGGCCGACGAACTGCTGGGGTGACGCGATGTACGACCATCTCAACGTCCAGGACGTCGTGGCGACCCACAGTTACCACCTCCAGGGCGAGGGCTTTACCGAGCGTCAAGCCCGCTTCCTCACCACCGTGATGGCGCACTCCGGCGTGTTCGTCGAGCGCCAGTACTGCCGCTTCGCCGGCGTGGCGCACGGGCAGAAGTCCCACGACTTCATCCGCCGCCTGGTCGGTGCCGGATTCGCCCGCGAGGAACGTCCCGGCCGGCTGCATCAAGGGCGGCTCTTTCACGTGCACCACAAGCGCCTCTACACCCTCATCGGGCAGGCCGACAATCGTCATCGAAGGCGTGCGCCGCGCAGCCGGATGATCGAGCGGCTGATGCTGCTCGATGCCGTGCTCGACGACCGCGAGGTCCTGTGGCTGGGCACTGAATCCGACAAGGCGCGCTACTTCCTGCAGCGCCTCGCGGAGTACCGCCTCGAGCCCCGCGAGTTGCCCCATCTGGCGTTCGGATCGGGGGCGCGCCAGACGCTCCGGCTGTTCCCCGACAAGCTCCCCATTGGCATCGATCCGATCGGCGATCGGTACGTGTTCACCTATCTGGTCACGCGTGCCTCGCCGACCGACTTTCGCGCCTTCCTGGTCCGGCATTTCCAGCTGCTGCGGATGCTCAGGCAATGGACCGTCCGCGTGCTCGTACCCAGGCCGTTTGCGACGGCGATTCCCGCCTACCGGCACGCCCTCCACGAGCAGGTGCGCCGGCCGCTGGGCCTGTCTGACGGCAAGGAACTGGAGTGGTTGTTCGAGCAGCGAAGGCGGGCGGAACAGGAGCCGGGGTTCACCCTCGACGACCGCGCGCTGGAGGCCGCGGAGCGGTATCGCGGACCTCGTTTCGACGCCTTGGAGAAGGCGTGGCGGCTGCACGGCAACGACGCCGTCGCGACGGTCTATTCCACTGGTGTGGCGGACCAGTTCGAGCGGGGCCAGGCGTCCGCGGAGTTCGTCGTGATGACGCGGCAGTACCTGCACCTGGCGCACCTGGTCGGCGTGGCGTGACCGCCTTCGAGGGGGAACACAGGCGGGACGACCACTGAATTGGAGGTTGTCCCCCTGCCCGGCACCTCCGTGATTGGTCCGAGCCCATGCGACCGAGGCACGACCGACGTGCGATTCGCAGGTTGAGGCCTTGCGAATCAGCATGTTGCGACGGAACTGGGAACAGCCTGCGGACGGCGTTCTGTGCCGGACGTGCGATGCGCGCCTTGATGGGAGCAGCACAGAGTGGGGGGGGGGGGGGGGGGGGGGGGGGGCGGCGGCGCCCCGGGGGGGGGGCCCGGGCCCCGCGCGGGGGGCGGCGGGCGCGGCGAGGGGCAAGGGCGCGCGGGCGGGGCGCGCGGGCGGGGCGCGGGCGGGGGCGCCGCCG
>JANMDX010000144.1:0-44640 GCA_031376505.1 Acidobacteriota bacterium | reverse complement strand
ATCGGCCGGCGTGTCCGGCGCGGCCACCTGGCCCACCGTAAGCGATGACGGACGGTCGCGAAACACGGCGAGGGTGCGCACGAGCTGATGGACGAAGGGCAGGAACACGGGCTTGAGCGCCACGTCGTTCCACGACAGATCGACACTGGTCGTCCAGACCAGGATGCGCCCGGCACCCACGGCGCGCTCCACGAGCGCCGGCTGGCCGTCGTCGTACCGCCCCAGCACACGAGTGCCCGCGGCGGGCGCCAGACGGCGGTAGCCGTACACGCGCACGGTCGAAAAATCGCCGCTGCGGGGCGCGCGAAACGGCGCGAACACCGGGTGGCCGTACTCGAGACCGCTCAGGCGGCCCACCTCGCCGCGCGAGCGGTCCACCGCGTCGCCGAGCACGCCGGGCAGTTGGGGGTTCTGCGGCCACGCCGCGCGCGCGGCCGCAATCAGCAGCACCCCGCCACCGCGTTCCGCAAAGGCGAGCATGCGGGCTGTGGCGGCGTCATTTTGCGGGGCGTCGTGCACGATCAGCACCTGCGCGCGCGTCAGCGCGTCGTCGGTGAGGGCGTCCACGGTGGTCGTGGCCACGTCGAAGCGCGGCGCCTGCCCGATCGCGAGGGCGCGGCGCAGATACGTGTCGTCGGCCCCACGCGTTGTGGGCCCGGCCACCAGCACGCTCACGGGCTTCGACGGTTCGAGCAGCGCGTGGAAGGCGTTATCGGCATCGAGGGCATCACCGGCGATGCGCACGACCGCGCGCATCGCGCCCGGAGTGAGGGTGATGGGCGCAAACACGGCGGCGGCCGACGCCTGGGGCGCCACCGCGAGCGTGGTGGTCTCGACCACGCGGCCGTTCACCTCGAGCGTCAGCGCCACGCCGTCGGCCTGCAGGCTGCCGCGGTTGGTCACGCCCGAGGTGATCGTGACGCGCTCCTGGCCCTCGAACCGGCTGCGGGCCAGCGACATCGGCGCAACCGACAGATTGCGCGTGTCCACATCGGTAATGGCCACCGGCGTGAACGTCGTGCCCGCCGGCAGGCGCTCGTCGTCGCTTGGCGTCCAGGCGTTCTTCTGGAAGTCGCTGATGAGCACGACCTCCTTGCGCGGCAGCGTGGACTCGGCGACGATCGTCGCCGCCACCTTCAAGACTGGCGCTAGACGCGTGGCCTCGGTGCCCGGCGTGGCGGCCGCGAGGGCCCCGGTCAAGCGGGCACGGTCGTCCACCGACTGCAGCGCCACCTCCGCGCCCGTGCCGAAGAACACCAGGCTCGCGCGATCCGACGGGCCGAGCCCGTCCAGCACCGTGCGCGCCTCGGCCTGCGCGCGCGTCCAACGGTCGCCGTAGCGCATGCTGTACGAACGGTCGACGAGCACCACCACCTCGCGGGCGCCGCCGGCCATGGCAGCCACGCCGCCGCCGCGGAAGAACGGCCGCGAGAACGCCGCCACGATGAGGGCGAGCGCCGCCAGGCGCAGGGCCAGCAGCGCCCAATGCCGGATCTTGCGCCGGCGCACCGACTCGTAGGGCACGCGCCGCACGAACATCAGCGAGGGGAAGGCGATGATCTGCTGCTTCTCGCGCTGGATCAGATGGATCGCGACCGGCACGGCCAGCGCCGCGAGTCCGGCAAGAAAGAACGGAACCAGGAACGCCATTACCGGACCCGGGTTGTGCGCTCGCGGAACGACAGATAGTCGTAGAGCGCGAAGTCGAGGGGTTTGGCGGTGTCGAGCAGGCGGTAATCCACGCCCCGCTCGGCGGCCTTGGCCGTCAGCGCGTCGATGTGCCCGTGCATGAGCGCTTGGTACTTGTCGCGAAACGACTCGGGCACGACCGGCAGCTGCTCGCCGGTTTCGAGATCCTCGAAGGCCGACGGGTCGGCGTACGGAAACTCCAGTTCGGCCGGGTCGAGCACGTGAAAGACCACCACGTCGCTGCCCCGGAAGCGGATCGGCGCAAGCGCGTCGAAGATGGCCTCGGGTTCGTCGTAAAGGTCCGAGATGAGGACGACCACCCCGCGGCGGCCGAAGTGCTCTGCCAGTTTCGTGAGGGGCGCCGAGAGCTGCCCTGGTTTGGTGGCGGTGGCCCGGTCGAGTGTGTGCAGCACGACGTCGAGGTGCTTGGCCGACGACGGCACGCGGTCCACGATGTCGGCATCGAAGGTCACGAGACCGACGCGGTCGCGCTGCTTGTGGACCAGGTAGGTCAGGCACGCGCCTAGCGTCTTGGCGTAGTCGAGCTTCGAGATGCGCGCGCCAAAGGCCATCGACGCCGACACGTCGAGCAGCACGGTGAAGTTGGAGTTCGAATCGGCTTCGAATTCCTTCACGTAGTACTTGTCGGTGCGCGCGTAGACCCGCCAGTCCACGCGCCGGATGTCGTCGCCCGGCACGTAGCCGCGATGCTCGGCAAAGTCGACCGACGTGCCGAAGTAGGGCGACCGGTGCAGGCCGTTGATCAGGCCGTCGACCACCGAGCGCGCCACCAGGTCGAGGTTGCCAATGCGCGCCAGTACCGCCGGGTCGACAAACTGCGCGCCAGGGATCGCACCGCCGATCGCCATTACATCCCCGAGCGCGGCGCCGGCACGGATTCAAGCAGCTTGTCCACGATCCTGTCGGAGGTGATGCCCTCGGACTGCGCATGGAAGTTGATGAGCACGCGGTGCCGCATGACGGGATGGGCCAGGGCGCGGATGTCGTCGAAGGTCACGTGGTAGCGGCCGCTCGTCAGCGCCCGCGCCTTGGCGGCCAGCACGAGGTACTGCGCCGCGCGCACGCTGGCACCAAACGACACCCACTTCTTGATCATGTCGGACGCGCTTGGCGATTTGGGCCGGCTGGCGCGCACGAGCGCGAGCGCGTAGCGCATCACCGGCTCGGCCACTGGCACACGGCGCACCAGGCGCTGGAACGCGATGAGCTCGGGCCCCGTCACCGTGCGTTCGAACTCCGGTTCGAGAATCGCCGTGGTGGTGCGCACCACCTCGTATTCCTCTTCCTCGGGCGGATGGTCGATGACGATGTGGAACATGAACCGGTCGAGCTGAGCCTCGGGCAGCGGATACGTGCCCTCGAGCTCGATCGGGTTCTGCGTGGCGAAGACGTAGAAGGGCTCGTCAAGCGTGTAGGTGCGGCCCTGAATGGTGACCCGGTGCTCCTGCATCGCCTCGAGCAGGGCCGACTGCGTCTTGGGCGGCGTGCGGTTGATCTCGTCGGCCAGCAGGATGTTGGTGAAGATCGGGCCCGGCGCAAACACCATCTGGCGGCGCCCGGTGGCCGGGTCTTCCTGGATGATGTCGGTGCCGGTGATGTCTGACGGCATCAGGTCGGGCGTGAACTGAATGCGCGAGAACTTCAGGTCGACGACCCGCGCGAGCGTGTGGATGAGCAGCGTCTTGGCCAGCCCGGGCACGCCGATGATCAGGCTGTTGCCGCCCACAAAGAGCGTGAGCAGCACCTCGGTGAGCACCGCGTCCTGGCCCACGATGAGCTTGCGCAGTTCCTGGCGGATGCGATCCTGGCCGTGCTTCATCCGGTCGGCGAGCGCGATGTCGTCTGGTGCGCTCAGGTCTAGTTGCATGTTCGCTGCGTCCACGAATCCTCCCTTTACCGAGGCGGTGCGTCGAGCTGTCGGGCCGAGGCGACGTGGCCACCTCGACCAACGACCGTCGCTAGTGTGTCATGCCGTACACGATGTAGTTCACGCCGAACTTGTAGGCTTCGTTCGAAAGGTCTACTGGCACCCAGCCGGTGTCCGAGAATTCCCAGTACTCGCCGAGGTCGTTGTTGTAGTTGGCGATGACCTGCAACCGCTTCGTTGGGTCGTTGTCTTCGAAGATGCCGTAGAACACCGGCTTCTCGGCCCCGTATGGCGGGACGAACTTCGCCGGGTCGATCTCGTAGAAGACGTGGAAGATCGGGCTGGCAGGGTCGAGTTCGACGAGCCGCTGGGAGGGCAGCACCCGGCGCATCTGCTCCTCGAAGTTGTACCAGTGCTGGGTACGGAAGTCGTCGAAGATGAGGAAGCCGCCCTTGGCCAGGTACGCGCGCAGGCCCTCGGCCTCCTGGTCGTTGAGCGTCCAGAAGCCGGGCTCCGACATGTAGGCCACCGGGTAGTTGTGCAACTCGGGGTCGTCGAGCGAGAAGATGTTGCTCTCGTCAAGATGCGGGCGCAGGAGCGTGATCTCCTGCAGGATCTTCATCAGGTGCAGGTCGGCGCGCGGGTAGTCGTGCGACCACGGCGGCTCGCGCCGGAAGCCCCCGAACCCGCCCCGGCCGCCACCCAGGTCGTACCGCAGGCGCACGAAGGCGAAGCGGCCGTCGTAGGGCACCCGCGCCTCTTGCAGATTGGGCGCTTGGCCTCGCTGCCGGCCCCGTTCGCCCCTCAAGGGCTGTTGCGCCGCCGTGGCCATGGCGGCGGCCGCGGCGATGAGCATCGTTGCCGAGGCGGCTCGCGCGAGCTCGCGGCGGCTAGGACAGGCCCACGGCACGCCGGTACCCCCATTCCGCGCTGAGCAGGCCGAGCAGGAGCAGCAGCACGATGGGCGCGTTCCAGAGTTCGCGCTCTTCCACGGTGGTCACGCCGCGCCCGGTGTACTGCACGTCTTCAAGGAGGGCGCTGGCCGTCTCGGGCGTGTAGACGCGTCCGCCGGTGTCGTCGGCGAGCCGGCGCAGTGTCGCCATCTGCCGCGTGGTCTCGACATACTCGGCATCGCCAGGGCCGGCGTTGACGTGCGCGGTGGACCTGCCGAGCGAGGCGCCCCCTCGCATCGCCTCGACGCGCGCCTCATACCAGCCGGCCGCGCGGGTCGGGAGTATGCCCGTGTAGGTGCCGTCGCGCTGACCGTTCCACGTGAGAGGGACCGTCGTGACCGCGCCGTCTGGTCCGGTGATCGTGGCGGTGACCGCGGCATCGCTGGCGGGGACAAACGACGGGTCGGCCACTTCTGCGGTGATCGTGACACCTTCGCCCGGTTCCACGCGGTCGGCCGACATCGTGAGCTCGACCGGGTCGGGTACCCCGTCGACCAGCCAGCGGAGCAACTGTCGCGTGAACGTCTCGTGCGTCTGGTCTTCGACGCTGATGCTGGCGTGCATCTGCCAGAGCCAGGAATCCTGGGGCGTGAACGCCGCCGATTTGCCCCGGCCAAAGCGTTGGAAGGCCAGCACCGGCCGCTCGCGACGCGCGCCGTCGGTGGCGCTGAGCAGCGTCGTGGCACCCGCCTTCACGGACTCGACGCCGTTGATGGTGGTCAGCTCGGGCAGTTCGGGCCACCGGGCCGCCGAGGCCGCCTCGGTCGCGGCAATCTGCGATACGGCATGCCCGGTGCCGGCGCGCGTGGGCCGCACGGCCAGGCGCGTCAGCGGCGTCTCCGCGCCGGCCGCCGGGCGCGTCAGCACAACGGGCAACGTGTCGGCGAGCGCGGTACCCGCGTAGCCGCCCTCGCTGAACGATCGCGCCCCGCCCAGCATCAGCAGCCCGCCACCGCGCTTGTCGACAAACTCGGCCAGCATGGCCAGCTGGTCGCCGGTAAAGGCCGCCGCCTCGATGCTGCCGAGGACGAGTCCGCGATATTGGAACAGCTCGTCGCGTGTCTTCGGAAAGCCGCCCACGAGTTCCTCTGGGTCGTCGACCTCGAGGCGCAGATACTTGTTGTCGGCCGTGCGCTGCAGCACGACCAGTTGCAGTTCCTTGTCGCCCGTGAGCGCACGCCGCAGGAACTTCATCTCGAAGCGCGGCTCGCCTTCGAAGTACAGGATCTTCTCGCGCCGATCGCGCACGTCGACGAGTACGTCGCGCGCGTTGTTCTCAGCCAGCAGTTCGCCCGGCTGCGCCGGTACGCGAAAGGTGAACACGCGTGGACCGGCGTCCGACGCGGTGAACCGTACCCGCACCGTCACGGGTTGCCCGTCGGCGCCCAGCGTGACCGGCTGGCTGCCGACGATCTGGCTACCGTCGAGCACATCGAGCGTGAGGGTCTGGCCGGCGTAGCCGTGCGCGGTCACGACCGCGTCGAGCAGGAGCGTCGTGCCGGCGAGCACCGTGCGGGGGGCGGTGACCCGTCCCACCTGGATGTCCTTTTCCGCCGTGTCGCGGCCGACGCCAATGGCAAACACCGGCACGCCCGAGGCCTTGAGGCCGAGCAGCGCGGGTTCCAGGGCCGCGCCGCTCGTGTCGGCGCCGTCGCTCACGACGACCAGAGCAGCCAGCGGCACGCCGGCCAGTTGCCGCCGGGCCTCGTCGAGCGCGGCGGCCAGGCGGGTGTTCGTGCCGGTGAAGTTCAGATCCTCGCCCGTGGGGGCGGGACCAAGGGCACTGGCGAAGCGCAGCGTGCGGACGGTGAACTTCTCGCCCAGGGCTTTCCGCAGGCCCGTCTCGGCCGAGCCGAACTCCTGTTGCACGTAGGAACTGCGCGGCTGGCCGTTCAGGTCGGCGATGCGCATGCTGCGCGAGTCGTCGAGCAACACGCCCACCACGTTCTGGTGTGGCACGGCCGCCCGCAAGACGAGCATGGGTCGCAGCAGGCAGAGCAGCAACAGGCCGATGAACGCCGTACGCAGGGTGGCCAGCACCCAGCGGTCGCGCGTCGTCAGGCGGCGCGGCGCGCGCCGGTAGGTCACCACGGTGGCGGCGACGGCCACGACCGCCAGCATCGCCGCCAGCGTGGCGCCGGCGGGCGGGGCAAACCGGAACTCGCCTTGGTCGAAGACGACCCAGCGAATGCCGAGCAGCAGTTGGGACAGGGTATCCAGCACGGGAATTGGCCGTCTGGGCTGGCCCGTGCCGGCCCGTTGGGGATTCTAACGAAGCTGCGGCTCGAACGTGACAGAAAGAAATGGCCCCGAAGCATTTCGCGACCGTTTGGGTCCATCGAGGTGATGTATCCGCTTCGACGCTGACGGACCCGGGTTGGTCTCCGGGGGCACCGTTTGGCGGTTCGGTCGCCCCACTCCTGCGATACCATCCAGCCGGACAGGGAGGGGCCGATGGTACGAAGACTCGTGGGTGGAGGAATGCTCGTGGCCGCGGCGGTGGCAGCCGCATGGTCGGGCGGCGCGCGGCCGCAGGCGCAGACGCCGGTCGACACCATCCTCGTCAACGGCAAGGTCATCACCGTGGATCCGCGGGACCGGATTGCGGAGGCCGTGGCCATCAGCGGCGGCCGGATCGTGGCCGTGGGCACGACCGCCGACATCACGGCGCGCGCCGGCAGCGCCACCCAGGTGATCGACCTCGGCGGCCGCGCGATGACGCCTGGGCTCATCGACACCCACGTGCACTTCACTGAGGTGGACGCACTCTTCAGCATCGATCTGAGCGACATCGCAATCACGAACATGAACGATGTGGTCACGCGGGTGGCGGCGCAAGTGGCCAAGACCAAGCCCGGCGAGTGGGTGCTCGGCGACGGCTGGGACGAGGGCAAGCTGGCCGAGCGCCGGCACATCACCGCGGCCGATCTCGACAAAGTGTCGCCCAATAACCCGGTGTGGCTTGGCAACACCACCGGTCACTACGGCGTGGGTAACTCGTATGCACTGAAGATCGCCGAGATCAGAAAGGGCACGCCTGATCCGCTGGCGGGCACGATCGTGCACGACCCGGCCGGCGAGCCCAACGGCGTCGTCCTCGAAGCGGCGCAGCAGCTCATCACGCGCCACGTGCCGCCGTTCACGCGCGCGCAGCAGAAGGCCGGCATCGCCAAGATCGTCGAGGACTTCAATGCCGAAGGCATGACGGGCGCGAAGGATCCCGGCATGGGCGCCTTGAAGTGGGAGCTCTACAACGAGCTGCTCAAGGAAGGAAAACTGAACGTGCGGGTGTTCGCGCTGTGGTCGGGCGCCCGCCGCGCCGAAGACGCCGCCGCCGTGCTGGCCCGCGTGAATGCGAATCCCCGTCTGCCCGCGTCGCTTGGCAACGGCATGCTGCTGTCGGGCGGCGTGAAGATGTACATGGACGGCAGCGGCGGCGCCCGCACGGCCTGGATGCACCAGGACTGGAACAAGAACCTCACCGACACCGACACGGGCAACCACGGGTATCCGTCGACGCCACCCGACCAGTATCGCCGCATCGTGACCGACCTGCACAACGCCGGCGTGCACGTGAGCACGCACGCCATCGGCGACCAGGCCATCGACTGGGTCGTCGATACCTATGCCCTGGCGCTGGCCGCCAAGCCCACCAAGGGCCTGCGCCACGGCATCATTCATGGCAACACGCCCACCGATCACGCCAATGATGTGATGGCGCGACTGCAGCGCGACTACGACGCCGGGTACCCCGAAGCGTCGGCGTCGTTCATGTGGTGGATTGGCGACAACTATGCCGGCAATTTCGGGCCGTCGCGCAATCCGCGCATGAAGCCGTTCAAGACCTGGGCGGCCAAGGGCATCCGGTGGGCCGGCGGCTCGGACTACGCGGTGACGCCGTTTGCCGCGCGCTACGGGCTGTGGTCGTCGGTGGCGCGCGAGACGCTGAACGGCACCTTCGGCAAGACGCCGTTTGGGACCGACGAATCGGTCGATATCCGCACGGCGCTCAAGTCGTACACCATTTGGGCGGCGCACCAGATCTTCCTCGACGATCGCGTCGGCTCGATCGAGGTGGGGAAGGAGGCCGACCTGGCAGTATGGGATCGCGACATGTACACCGTGCCCACGGCGGCCCTCAAAGACCTGAAGGCGGAGCTGACGCTGGTTGGTGGACGCGTGGTGCACCGCGGTCCCGCGTTTGCGAGATAATCAGGTCGTGGACACGCCATCGGACCGCGACGCTGCAGCCGATCGTCGCCGCCGGATGCAGGTGCGCACGTATCCGTCGCTCGGGGCGCACGACCGAGACGACGCCGCCTACTGGCGTGCCCTCCCGGTGGACGTCCGGGTCTTGCAGGTCTGGCGGCTCAGCGAAGAGCAGTGGCGTCTGCGCGGCGAGTTCCCGAATGAACCAGGACTTTGTCGATCTGTTGCGCGCCTTCAGCGCGCATGACGTACGGTTCCTGGTGGTGGGGGCCTACGCCCTCGGCGTCCATGGCCGGCCACGCGCCACCGGCGACCTTGACCTGTGGGTCGAGGCGACACCGTCGAATGCCGAAAACGTGATGCGGGCCCTGGCCGAGTTCGGCGCGCCGCTGACCGAGGTCCGCGCGGCCGACTTCGCCCGGCCCGGTATCGTGTTCCAGATGGGCTTGCCACCCAGCCGCATCGACGTGCTCACCGAGATCACCGGCGTGTCGTTCGCCGAGGCGTGGCCTGGCCGGGTGCGCGCACCGTTTGGACCGGTGGACGTGGATGTGATCGGCCGTGAGGCGTTCATCACGAACAAGCGCGCCACCGGGCGCGCCAAGGACCTGGGCGACGTCGAGTCCCTCGATGATCCCGCCTGAACCCGGGCTCGACGGCGACGCCGACGCGCCCGCGCCCGGCCCGCCGGCACCGGCGACGGCTGAGGGGTATCAGCCGGACGCCCTGCCCATTGCCCGCCGTCTCGCCACGAGCCCCCTGTTTTTTCCCTTGTGGTTTCGGGGACGCCTGGGCCCCGAGACGCGCATGCCGATGGTGGGGTGGTTCGATCCGGCGCAACTGCTCTCCACCGGCATCAAGAGTCTGGTGTCGCTGGCGGTCGGCGAGCAGAGCGACCGGCGGATTGTCCAAGCGCTGGCCTCGCGCCGCCAGGAGTACTACGACCATGCGATCCACTACCGTGACGGCTCGCGCGGACCGCAGCCGGCCAAGGATGCGGTTCGTGATGAACTCTGGCTCGACTTCATCTGCGACACCGGCGACGGCTGGAACTCGACCTATGCGGTGGCCTACGCCGCGGCGCAGCGGTCGCTACTCGTGCCCCTCAACGGAGGTCAGGTCGCGCTGCCGCGTGGCGACGTGCTGGTCTTTGGTGGCGACGAAGTGTATCCAACGCCGAGCCGGGAAGAGTACCAACGCCGCCTCGTCGCGCCGTATACGGCGGCGTTTGGCGACGACGCGCCGGCTGAACGTCCCCATGTCTACGCGGTGCCCGGCAACCACGATTGGTACGACGGGTTGTCGGCGTTTACCCGTCTCTTCTGCTCCGACATCGGCGGGCGGCGCTTCGCTGGCTGGTGGACCCGCCAGCGCCGCAGCTACTTCGTGCTGAAGTTGCCGCACCGATGGTGGCTCGTCGGCAGCGACGGCCAGTTGCAGAGCGACCTCGATGTGCCGCAGATGGAGCACTTCCGCGAGATCGCCGAACGTTACATGCAGGCCGGTGACAGAGTGATTCTGTGTCTCTCGATGCCGGTGTGGGTCTACGCGCAGAAGTACCGCAACCTGGGCCGCGTCTTCGACGAGACCGACCT
The DNA here is from genome assembly GCA_031376505.1 of Acidobacteriota bacterium. GTDB lineage: Bacteria > Acidobacteriota > Vicinamibacteria > Vicinamibacterales > UBA2999 > CADEFD01. The sequence goes on along the minus strand of JANMDX010000144.1, from coordinate 34,306 downwards.
CATCTACTTGCGCGAAGAGGTCTTCGCCAAGCGCGGCGTCGAGGTGAAGGTCTATCTGACCGGCGACCTGCACCACTATCGTCGGCATCAGGAAACGGCGGAGTCGGCGGCCGGTGAGGCTCCGGTGCAGAAGATCACCGCCGGTGGCGGCGGCGCGTTCCTGCACCCCACACACGAGGAAGATGTGTCGGTGCTGCAGGAAGAGGCCGTCACCGACGACGCGCGTGCCCGGGCCTTCGAGGTCAAGGCCACGTATCCCGACATGAAACGGTCGGCCCGGCTCGCGTTCGGGAATCTGTGGTTCCTGTTCAAGAATCCGCGCTTCGGCGTCGTCCCGGCGACGATCTACCTCATCACCGCATGGCTCGTAGGGGCGGCGGCGGGTGGGGAGACGCCGTCGAATCCATGGCGCGCGCTGCGAGTCACCGTCGACGCCTTCAGTACGCACCCCGGCCTGGCGCTCTGGTGTGCGGGAATCGTGCTTGGGTTCCTGGCCTTCACCGACACGCACAGCCGCGTCTACCGCGTCGTTGGCGGACTGCTGCATTCCGTCGCGCATTTTTCTGCGATGTTCTACATCGGCTGGGGGGCGCTCGACGTGGCGACGCGCTGGCTGCACGCCAGCGGTGTGCTCCGCGCGGCCCTGGCCGGTGTCGGCACCTTCATCGGGGGATGGATCGCCGGCTCGGTGGTCATGGGGATCTACCTGTTGGTGTCGGTGAACGTGTTCGGGCGCCACAGCGAAGAAGCGTTCAGCGGCCTCAAGGTCGAAGACTTCAAACACTTCCTGCGACTGCACGTCGACCGCGAGGGGCATCTCACGATCTGGCCGATCAAGATCGAGCGAGTGCCACGCCGGTGGCGCGATCGCAGCGAGGGCGAGGCCACGACGTCGCGAGTGGTGCCAGACGGACCGATGCCGGTCGAGCTCATCGAGCCGCCGATTCGCGTGCTGTGAGGCCCGCCCTTGAGTTGACGTCCGCGTGGGTAGCCGCGAAACCGTTACCATTGGCGACGATGAACGCGGTGGCACGCTCGCGCCGGTCCTTTCGTCACCGTGTCGTCGCGGTCGCGGCCGGCTACGCCGTCTGGGCCCTCGTGGTACCGCCCATCGGGGCACAGGTGGCACACGCTGCCTCCGGCGACGTCATCGAGCGGATGCACGCCTACCTCGACGCCTACGAGCCATTGCTGAGCGCGCTCGTCGCCGATGAAGTCTTCGACCAGCGCCACCAGTTTCGTCCCGGGTTCGCCAAGCTCCGCCGCCTCGAGTCGGAGATCGGATTCCTCAGACTGCCCGGCGGTGGCCCGTGGCTCGCGCAACGCAGTGTGCAAACGATCGACGGCGCCGCCGTACCGGGCGGCGCCGTCAATCTCGAAGCGATTCTGGCGATGACCGGCGACGATCGCTTCGTGCGGGCTCGCGCCGTCGCCGAAGGCAACGCGCGCCACAATCTCGGGCATGCGCGGACGATGAACGTGCCGACGCTGCCGCTCGAGCTCCTGTCGCGCCGCCATGCGCCGCATTTCGACATCGCGGTCGAGCGCCGGGCGACCGGCCGCGGAACGGCCCTGCTCGTCGTTCGCGAGCACGAGCCCGGCCAGGTCATCGCGCACGATGCCGGCCGCTTCAACCGCACCGCCGTCCGTGCGTGGATTCGTGCTGACGACGGCGCGCTGCTCCGTGCTGACGTGACCGTCTATGCCCCTTCGGGCGGCACCGAACCGGACCGCATTCGCGTCGATTTTCGTGCCGATGCCACCCTCGGCATGTTGGTGCCAGATCGGCTGGAAGAGCGTTACTGGTGGAACGGCGAGGGCCGCGGCACGGCGGTGTATCGGCGCTACCGGCGCTTCCAGACGGCCGGGCGCGTCTTGCCTCCGGCCCCCTGAGTGCATGCGGGGCTGCTGGTCAGTGATCGCGAGTCGTGCCAGGCGAACCGATGCAGTCGAGCTCATCGAGCCGCCGAGTCGCGTGCCGTGTCCAGGCGTGACCAGCGTGACCAACGCGCCCGCATCTGCCTCGGCTGGACGCGTGGTCAAAGTGATGAACCTCTACGAAGCCAAGACGCAGCTGTCGGCCCTGGTGGAGGAGGCTGCGGCGGGGGCTGAGATCGTGATTGCCAAGGCCGGACGCCCGATGGCGAAGCTGGTACCGATTCGCGCGTCCGCGCGCCGCCGGCCGGGCCGCGCGAAAGGGCGGATCTGGATGGCCGACGACTTCGACGCGCCGCTGCCAGCCTCGTTGCAGCGGCTGTTCGAGGGCGGCGAGTGAAACTGCTGCTCGATACCCATGCCGTGCTGTGGTGGCAGACCGAGGATCCCAGGCTCTCTGCCACGGCACGTCGCGCGATCGCCGGCGCCGGCATCGTGTGGGTCAGCGCGGCGTCGGCCTGGGAAGTGGCCATCAAGACGTCGCTCGGGCGCCTCAGGCTCGACGAGTCGTTTGCCGTCACGGTCGTCGCCGACGATTTCACGGAGCTGCCAGTCAGTTTCGCGCACGCGGCGAGACTGAGCGGACTTGCGAATCATCACGCCGACCCGATTGACCGCATGCTCGTGGCGCAGGCGCTGGTCGAGGGCGCAACGCTGGTCACCCGAGACCGCGCGCTCGGGGAGTACGGCGTGCCCGTGCTGTTGTGACGGAGGCGGTGCCTTGAAGCGCTGTGGGATCTGGCGCTCGAGCGACACGCTCTTCAGGGACACCGTGGCTATGGGCCTGTCAGGGAATAACTGACCAGCTCTGGCCGCCGATGCATCCCGCCGGGCGGCGTTGCTCGCCGCTCAAATACGCTTGGTATTCTCACTCCTCGCGCCTTGCCGGGCGGGCGCCTCGACGCCCAGAGGTGGTCACTTATTCCCTGGCAGACCCTAAGGGCTCCACGCGGTCTGGAGGTACGCAGATCCTGCCATTGGTGACAGGCCCCGTTACAAGTCGTGACGGACGGACGCCCGGCGTCGATCCAGCAGCAGATACCCCGCGACCGCCACCGCCAGGCTGGGCACGGTGGCGCCGGCCGCTGGCCACATCACCGGCAGAGCGTAGTAGGTGGCGATGCCCGCGGCCCAGGCGGCTATGCCGGGCCATCGGACGCCCCGCACGGCACCGTGCGCGTCGTATAGATCGGCCACGACGGCAGCCCGTCGCGCGATGACGAAATGGGCGATGAGCACGCCGCCAACGGGTACGAGCACCGAGCCCACCACCGTCATGAACTCCGCGAATCGGTCGAGCCAGGCGCCGGCCGCCGCCCCGAGCGCCGTGCCCACGAGACCGACGATCCAGACGGCGCCGGTGGCCGGCACCGATGGCATCACGCTACGCCAGGCGAGCGACGACAGGTAGATGTTCACGAAGTTGGTGGTGACCGTGGCCAGCGTGATCAGCACCGCGGCCAGCATGCCGACGTCGGCCGAGGCCAGCATCGCGCCGGGATCGGCACTGCCGGCGTGCTGGGCCAGCCGCCACCCGAGCGGCATCAGCCACAACGCTGTCAGGCTCAAGCCCAGGAACACCGCCCAGCCACTGGCGCGTGCCGAGCGCGTGAAGCGCGAGTAGTCCGCAAACATCAGCAGCCACGACACCTGGTAGCCGATCACGACGTCGAGCAGGAAGGGAAGCGAGAGGGCCGGCGCGCCCGTGGCCGCCTCCGTCGTGACTGGCGGTGAGGGCAGCCGCAGTACGGCCCAGGTGATGACCAGGCCGGCGACCACCATCAGCGGCACGGCCCACCGGTCCGCGCGTCGCACGGCGGCAGGTCCGCCCGCGACCACCGCGGTCGAGACCAGCCCGAGCACGATGGCCCATTCCCGTTCACTCACGGGCAGCGGCAGCAAGCGGGCGCACACCGACGCCGCGATCACGTCGTTCACCGCGATCCACGCGAAGTTGGTGACGAAGAGCACGGTGGCCACCACGGCCGCACCCGTGTGTCCGAGCGCCGCGCGTGCGGCCACCATCGACGGCACGCCCAGGCGCGAGCCCACCGGGGCGAGCACGGCCACGAGACCCGCGCCGAGTGCCGCGCCGAGTGCCACCACGCCCATCATCCGTGCCGGCGACGAGACCCCGCCAAGCGACGCGCCGACTTGCAGCGTCGTGGCCACGATGTTGGCTGCCGCGAAGATCAGGAACAGATCCCAGCCCGACTGGGTCTGCGTGCCGGAAGCGACGGGGGAGAGGTCGGCGGCGTTCACTGGGGGTCGCGACTCAGACGACGTGATGTTCGCCCCGCGCGGCGCCGCTGGCGAAGCGCGAGAACGCAAACGGCGTCAGGTCGAAGTGCGGATCACGGCCGAGGATCACGTCGGCCAGCAGGCGTCCGGCCGCGGGCGCGTGCTGGAAGCCATGGCCGCTGAAACCGGCAATTGCGTAGAGCCCGTCGATGCCGAGTGCGCCAATCACCGGATTGTGGTCGGGCGTCATCTCGTACAAGCCGGCCCACGCGTGGGTCACCGAGGCGTCGCCGAGTGCGGGCAACCGGCGCACGGCGGCGTCGGTCACCTCCGGCAGGAAGTCCCACTTCACGGTGGTGTCGAAGCCCGGTTGCTCGGTGGGGTCGCCCATGCCGAAGAGCAGCCCCCCGCCCTCGCGGTGGAAGTAGAACGTCGTGTCGAAGTCGATCACCATCAGTCGCGAGCGCGGCGTGCGCCCGGCATACGCCGCGTCGTCCCAACTGGCGCCGGCGGCAGGCTGCGCGATGAAGATGTGGCGGCGTTCCGGCACCACGGGCAGCCTCACGCTGGCCATCGCCGCCACCTGTGCGGCCCACGGGCCGGCAGCGTTCACGACCGCGCGCGTCGCGATGGCGCCACGCGACGTGCGCACGCCTGTCACGCGGCCGCCCTCGACGTCGATGCCCGTCACGTCGGTGTCGCGCAGGACGGTCAGGCCGCCTGCCTGCGCCGCTTTGGCAAAGCCCATCGTGACGCCGTTGGGATCGGCGATGCCGTCCTTGGCGCAGAAGGTGGCCGCGCGCACACCGGTCGCGTCGAGTCCGGGCGTCATCGCGGCCGCCTCCGCTGCCGTGAGCCACGCCACGTCGATCCCGAGCGAGCGCTGCAGGGCCACGCTCGCGGCGAATTGACGTTCACTGGCGTCGCTCGACAGCAGGAACAGGTAGCCGTCTTGCCAGAAGTCAACGGGACTGCCGATTTCGTCTTCGAAGCGATCGAAGAGGCCGATCGACTCGCGCGACAACGCGATGTTGGCCGGATCGGAAAATTGATGACGCACGCCGCCAGCGTTCCTGCCGGTCGATCCGGCGCCGAGCTGCCCGTCGCGTTCGACGAGGACCACGCGCCCGGCGCCATGGCGGGTCAGGTAGTAGGCCGTGGCGGCGCCCATGCATCCCCCGCCGACGATGACCACGTCTGCCGATTGCATCGGCCCGCATCGTACCACCGGCTGGCGCTATGCTTGTGCGACCCGAGGGAGCGCCGCCCAACGACGGCGGCTCACGGGCAAGGGAGTCTTTGCATGACGTGCCGGATCGCGATTGCCACGCTGACCCTGATCGTGCTGACCGCCTGGTCAGGTGGTGCGCAGACCGATGCGGTCGTGCTGCTGCAGCCTGCGCGGGTCTACGACGGCACGGCGCTGCAGGAGGGGTGGGGCGTGCTGGTGCGCGGCCGGACCATCGCCGCGGCCGGGCCGCTCGCGACCTTGACCGTGCCTCCGGGTGCCGAGCGCGTGGCGTTGCCGGGCCTCACGCTGATGCCTGGGATGATCGAGGGCCACTCACACCTGCTGTTGCACCCATACAACGAAACGACCTGGAATGACCAGGTGCTGCGCGAGTCGGTGGCCTACCGCGTGGCGCGGGCCACGGTGAGCGCACGCGACACACTCATGGCCGGCTTCACCATGGTGCGCGACCTGGGCACCGAGGGCGCCGGCTATGCCGATGTCGGCCTGAAGAAGTCGATTGAGGACGGTATCATTCCGGGTCCGCGCATGCTGGTGTCCGGCCCGGCGATGGTGGCGACCGGCTCGTACGGCCCGAAGGGCTTCGCGCCCGAGATGACCGTGCCGCAGGGGGCCGAGGAAGCCGACGGCGTCGAGGGCGTCACCCGCGTGGCGCGTAATCAGATCGGCCACGGCATCGACTTCGTCAAGGTCTACGCCGACTACCGCTGGGGCCCGAACGGCGAGTCGCTGCCCACCTTCAGCGTCGAGGAGATCGCGGCGATCGTGGCCGTGGCCAAGAGCAGCGGCCGCTACGTGGCGGCGCACGCCGGCACGGCCGAGGGCATGCGGCGGGCCATCATGGGCGGCGTCGAGACCATCGACCACGGCGACGGCGGCACACCCGAGATCTGGAAGCTGATGGTGGAGAAGGGCGTCACTTTCTGTCCGACGCTGGCCGCCGGTGATGCCACGGCGCAGTATGCCGGGTGGAAGAAGGGCGTCGACCCCGAGCCGTCCCGCCTCGCCACCAAGCGCGCGACGTTCCAGGAAGCTCTGAAGGCCGGTGTGACGTTGTGTATGGGTGGGGACGTCGGCGTGTATCCGCACGGCGACAACCTGCGCGAGCTCGAGATGATGGTGGCCGCGGGTGTCACCCCTGCTCAGGCGACGCGCATCGTCACCTCGGGCAACGCCAGGACGTTTCATGTCGACGGTCGCGTCGGCAGCGTGAAGGCCGGTCTGCTCGCGGACCTGATTGCGGTTGAGGGCGACCCGACGCGCGACCTCGGTGCGCTGCGCCGGGTCAAGCTCGTGATGAAGGATGGGCGCATTCACAAGCGGCCGTAGCCCGATCGTCCATCAGTCGCCCAGCCGCTGATACCGACTCACCGACTCACCGACTCACCGACCCACCGATCCACCGATCCACCGACGAGGACAATCGCCCGATGCGTGCCGCGAAATCTGACTTTCTGGGCCTTGACGGCGTCGCGCACCTGGCCTCTGGCGGGCAGTCGCCAGTGCTCGCGCGCCATCTCGACACGCTCGCGCGCTATGCCCGCACCAAGGGCACCGGCCTGGCCGGCCAGCGCGTGTTCGAGCAGACGCGAGCGCGGGTGGCGGCGAAGGTGGCGGCGCTTGTCGGCGCCGAGCCCGACGACATCGGCTTTCCGTCGAGCGTGGCCCACGGCGTGAGCCTGCTGGCCGACGCGATCGATTGGCGGCCTGGCGACAACGTGGTGCTCGAGGGCTGGGAGTTCCCGTCGTTGCTGCACCCCTGGCTCGCGCAGCAGCGGCGCGGAGTCGAGGTTCGTCAAGTGGCGCCTACCGGCTGGCAGGCGCCGCTCGAGCGGTTTGCCGCCCACGTCGATGCGCGCACGCGCGTGGTGGCCCTCAGCCATGTCTCGTACCTGACCTGCGAGCGGCACGATCTCGACGCCTACGCCGAGGTCGCGCGCCGGGTCGGCGCGCTCCTGGTCGTCGACGCGTCGCACGCGCTCGGCTCGGTGCGGGTGCACGCGCCGGTGGCCGACTTCCTGATCGGCTGCTGTTACAAGTTCATGCTCGGCACCCACGGGGCCGCGATCGCCTATTGGAATCGCGCCCGCGTGCCCGAGTGGCGACCACGCCTCACGGGGTGGCACTCCGTGGAGCGCCGGTCGGCGTGGGAAATTCCCCAAGAGAGCCGTCCGTTGGCGACCGGCATGGCGTTCGAGCCTGGCAATCCCGCCTACGATGCCCTGATGGTGCTCGACGGAGCGCTCGACTACCTGCTGGAGCACGGCATCCAGGCGATTGAGGCGCACACGCTCGCACTGTCGGGCGAACTGCGCGCGCGGATCGTCGAGTACGGTCTGCCGGTGATGACGCCCGAAGCGGCCGACGCGCGCGCCGCCAGCATCGCAATCGCCTTGCCGCATCCAGAGCGCGTTCGCGCAGCTCTCGAAGCGCAGCATGTACTGGTCACCGGCGAGCTGGGACGCGTGCGCGCGTCAATTGGCATCTACTCGGACGAGGCGGACGTAGACGCCGCGGTGCGGGCCTTGCGCAGCGCCGTCTAGCGGCGATCGTTCTTGTAGACCCGGCCGCCGCGCATCACGAAGCGCACGCGCTGCAGAGCGGTGATGTCGGTGAGCGGGTTGCCCTCGACCGCCACCAGGTCCGCCTGCAAGCCGGGTGCGACCGCGCCGATCTCTTTCTCGAGGTTCATCGAGGCGGCCGCCAGCGAGGTGAGCGACTTGATGGCCTCGGCGGGCGCCTGGCCCGACTTCACGCGCTCGAGAATCTCGCGCATGTTCTGGCCGTGCGCGCCGGCCACGGCATCGGTGCCCATCACCATCTTCAGACCCTTGGTCGCGAGTGCCGCCGAGAACATCGCGTCCTTGAGGCCCAGCGCTTTCTCCATCGCCGCGAAGCCTTCGTCGGTGTAGTTGCCGATGCCCAGGAACTTCGTGCGGTTCTCGAGGTAGTTCTGGGTGACGAGGCCAATGTTCGGGTCGAACCACACCCCTTTCTCGGCCAGGAAGGCGAGCGCCTCGGCAGTGGCCAGCCCGCCGTGCTCGACCGTCGTGCAGCCGGCGCGTGCCGCGCGCATCATCGCCTCGGCGGCGTGGGCGTGCACCATCGACCGCAGGCCCTGGGCCTTCGCCTCGCCGCAGGCGGCATCGAGCTGCGCCTGCGACAACGTGGGCACGCCGCCGTCGCGGATGCTGGCCGACGCGAAGATCTTGATGAGGTCGGCGCCCTCGGCCTTGAACTTACGCACTGCCGCGCGCAGCTCGTCGGGCGTCAGCTTCGGATTGGCGATCTGGCCAAGCGAGCTGAGCACGCGCGGTCCTGGCAGCACGCCGCGCGCGATCGCGTCGCGCAGCGCCTTGTCCGAGGCCGACCCCACGCTCTGCACCGTGGTGAAGCCAGCCATCATGGTGACCCAGGCGTTTTCGGCGGCGTAGAGCACCGCCTGGTCCGCCGGCTCGGGGCCGGTCGCGTAGCGGCCGTTGGCATCGAAGTGCCAGCCGATGTGCACGTGGGTGTCGATGAAGCCAGGCAGCAGCGTCAGGCCCCCGAGGTCATAGGTGGCCGGGCCCGTGACCGTGCCCACGGCCGTGATCCGGCCGGCGTTGACCGTGACCATCACCTCCGAGCGCGACCCACCGCGGCCGTCGAGCATCAGCGGCGCGCGCAACGTCACGTTGCCGGTTTGCGCCCGAAGCGACAGGCCGGGTCCAAGGACGGCAAGGCAGAGCAGCGCGGCAAGGGCAAAACGGCGGGTCACGGAAAGGGCCATGCCGCGCATTCTACGCGAGTGAGGGGCCGCCCACGGCGCCGCGGCCTTTCCCCGCAGGCGCCGCCGAGCCCCCACGAGGTTCCGCGCCATCCCGCGCACCGGGGCGCGACTCGCCTCAAGGTTTCACCGGCGCCGCCGAAGCCCAGGCATGGGTACAGTGTTCCTGGCGGCCTCCGCGGCCTCGCTCGCAGTGGTGGCCGCCGCGTCGGCCGTCTGGCCGCAGGCGCGGTGGGCGCTCGTGATCGTGCTGCCGCTCATTGCCCGCGGCGTTGCCGACATGCTGCAGACCCGGCAGGCCATCCGGCGCAACTTTCCCTTGATCGGTCACGGCCGCTACTTCCTCGAGATGCTGCGGCCCGAGATCAATCAGTACTTCGTCGAGTCCAATGGTGACGGCAAGCCCTTCAGCCGCAACGACCGGTCCGTGGTCTATCAACGCGCCAAGGGCGAACTCGACACGTTGCCATTCGGCACCCAGCGCGATGTGTATGCCGTGGGCTACGAGTGGATCAATCACTCGCTGGCGCCGGTACATCCCGACCCCGCCGTGAGCCGCGTGACCTTTGGCGGCCCCGCCTGCACGCAGCCCTATTCCGGGTCGGTGCTGAACGTCTCGGCCATGAGCTACGGCTCGCTCAGCAAGAATGCCGTGCTGGCGCTCAACACGGGCGCGCGGCTGGGTGGCTTCGCCCACAATACCGGCGAGGGCGGATTGAGTCCGTATCACCTCGAGCCCGGCGGGGATCTCATCTGGCAGATCGGCACGGGCTACTTCAGTTGCCGCACGGCTGACGGGCGCTTCTCGCTCGACGAGTTCACCACGCGCGCCACGCTGCCCACCGTGAAGATGATCGAGGTGAAGCTGTCGCAGGGCGCCAAGCCCGGGCACGGCGGCATTCTGCCGGCGGCCAAGCTCACACCCGAGATCGTCGCCATTCGCGGCGTCGAGCCGGGCAAAGACGTGATTTCGCCAGCGGCGCACACGGCCTTCTCCACGCCCACGGGACTGCTGCAGTTTGTGGCCCAATTGCGCGAGGCTTCGGGCGGGAAGCCGGTAGGCTTCAAGCTCTGCGTAGGCAAACGCCACGAGTTCCTGGGCGTCGTCAAGGCGATGCTGGAAACCGGCGTGCTGCCCGACTTCATTACCGTGGACGGTGGGGAAGGCGGCACCGGTGCCGCGCCGCTCGAGTTCTCGGACTCGGTGGGCACGCCGCTCAACGAGGGCCTGTCGTTCGTGCACAACGCGCTCGTCGGCGCGGGCGTACGGGAGCACATCCGCGTCATCGCGTCGGGCAAGGTGAATACCGGGTTCCAGATCGCCACCAAGATCGCGCTCGGCGCCGACACCTGCAATGCCGCTCGGGCCATGATGTTTGCGCTCGGCTGCATTCAGGCGCTGCGCTGCAATACCAACCAGTGCCCGGCCGGCGTGGCCACGCAGGACCCCGGCCTGGTGCGCGGCCTGGTGGTGGAAGACAAGTCGGTGCGGGTCGCTCGCTACCACAAAGACACGGTGAAGAGCTTCCTCGACGTGCTCGGTGCGACGGGGCTGGAGACGCCCGCGGAGCTCAAGCCGTGGTACGTGATGAAGCGCGTCGGGTCTGGCGAGGTGCGCAGCTACCACGAGATCTACCCGATCACCGAGCCCGGCAGCCTGCTGGCGGCGCAGGTGACCGGACCGCTCGCCGAGGCCTGGGGACGCGCCCGGGCCGACCGGTTCTAGCCGTCGTCCAGCCTCCCGGCCTCCGCGTTTCTGCCCAGCCCGTGTCGAGCCATAAGCAAGTGTTACCGAGCGGCCCCTGTCGAGCCATGAGTAAGCGTTGCCGAGCGGCCTTGCGTCCTGCCGGAATGCTGGCTAATATCGGCCGGCACCCGTGCAGTTCTTGCGCCGGGTATTCATGTTCCGGAGGTGACGGGTGAGACGTGTTTTCGTGACGGTCATACTAGCCGCACTGGCGCTGGCGCCGGTGTCCACGCAGCAGCAGACGACGCCGGAACTACCCTTTGAGTCGGTGCCGAATCCGCTGACGCTGCCCAACGACATTCACTTCGGCGAGATTGGCGGCGTCGCGGTGAACTCGAAGAAGCATGTCTTCGTGTTCTCGCGCGGCAACGTCAGCGGTGCCGCCTACATGGCCCAGGCCGCGCAGCTCCTGGAGTTCGACGCGACGGGGAAGTTCGTGCGGGAAATCGGCAAGAACAACTTCGCGCTGTCGTACCCGCACGCCGTGCGTCTCGACAAGCAGGACAACATCAGGATTGTCGACCAGGGCTCGAACATGATCGTCAAGTTCAACCCTCAAGGCCGCGCGGAGTGGATGTTCGGACGCAAGGGCGAGTCGTCGCACCTCGACGTGCCGCCCGACTACGCGTCGCAGCTCGGCCTCATCCTGCAGCGCGCCGGCGTAGCTGTCACGATTCCACCGAACAACAATCCGCGCAATCCCGTGCCCGTGCACCGCGACAACGTCTTCAACCAGCCGACCGACGTGGCGTGGGACTCGAAGGGCAACTCCTATTTCAGCGACGGCTACGTGAACTCGCGCGTCGGCAAGGCCAACGCGAAGGGTGAGTGGGTCGCCAGCTGGGGCTCGCTCGGTAGCGGCCCCGGGCAGTTCGATACGCCGCACGGCATCGCCGTGTCGCCGGCCGACGAGATCTACGTGGCCGACCGCGGCAATCGCCGCATCCAGGTGTTCACGACCGAAGGCAAATACATCCGCGAGTTTACGATCGACGTGCCGGTCGATCCCACTCGCGGGAAGATTGTCTACGGCGTGGAGCTGCCAAACGCCAAGACGGGATCGCAGGCGCCTGGCGCACCAGACGCGCTCTGCATGACGCCCGGCCCGAACCCGGTGCTGTTTGTGGGCGATCTCTACCCGAGCCGCGTTTACAAGGTGTCGCTCGAGGGCAAGTTGCTCGGCGTCTACGGACAGCCCGGCCGCAATCTTGGTGAGTTCGGTTGGATCCACGCGATTGCGTGCCCGTCGGAAGACGAGATCTGGGTAGGCGAGCTCATCAACTGGCGCGTGCAGAAGCTCATGACCAAGGGCAAGGGCGTGCGCCCGGCCACGGCCGCGCGCAAGCAGTAGCGCGAACACCAAAACGCGCAGGGCGAGGGCGGCGCGACGTGCGCCGCCCTCGCCGTGTACGCGGGCTGGCGCTACTGGCCGGCGGCGCGGAACAGCTCGTCGGCCGACGACAAGATGATGTTGCGCAGCCGCGTCGGATAGTTCGCCGGCAGCGTGGCCAGGAAGCGCCGCACGTCGCCGGCCGTGTCGCCGCTGCTGTACCCGCCCAGGGTGTTGTCCGTCCATCGCTTCGGAAAGAAGATGTCGCCTGTCTTCTGGATGTCCCACAGGAGTTCCAGACTGGGGCGCACGTACTTCGCCGATTGCGTCGCGCGCAGCGGATGGTGCAGGTAGTCGAGGCCGTCGAGCACCCACGGCTCGCGGCGGCGGTTCGCGACGTCCTTGAGCGACAGGAACCAGTTTTCGCGCACGGCGACATCCGCTGACAGCGCCGGCATGATGAACTGGAAGCGCGCCTTGCGGTCGGGGTTCTCGATGCGCGCGAGCTGGCCGTCGAGAATCTCAGACCAGCGCGGCACCTCGCGCACGGCGAGTTCGAGCGCCAGGGCAGAATCGTCCGCCTCGGCGAAGGGCAGGCCGGGCACCGTCTCTTTCTTCTCCCACACGGCCGTGAGCCACGTGAGCGTGGGCGGCGTCAGGGCCGTGCGGCGCAGCGCGCTGAACCACGCCGACTTCTGGCTGGCGGTCGTGGCCGCGTCGAGGCCGGTGCGGAGCGTCCGCTCGAACCCGGCTGCGCGGGCCTGGCGTTCAGTCGACGTCAGGAACTTCCACCAGGCGCTGCCGGCGTAGCCGAGGATGCGCTGACGCGTCTGCTCGTCTGGCTCCGCGGACACGGCGGCCATGGCGGTGTCCACCAACGTCGTGGCCGGCACGGTACGATCGAGCAGCGCGTCCCAGAGCGTGACCCACACCGCGCCGCGCGTGAGCGGGTCGGCAATCTGGTCGACATGCTTCGACAGATAGTCGCGCGAGGCCGGGTCGAGCACGAAGCCGCCATACGCCCAGCCCTGACCGGTGGGCAGGACGTAGGTGGGCGCCGGCCATCCGGCGGCCTCCTTGACCACCGCGCGCGGACCGTTGAGCGCGACGTCGAGCGTACGTGGTCCATCGGGCAGCGCGAGCGTGACCTTGAGCTGCTGCGGCCACACCCGCCCGCGCTTCTGCGGATCGCTTTGGGCAAATGCCAGCGACGCGATCTGCCCGCCCTTCACGGCCAACTCGGTGGTGATGACGGGCCGTCCCGCCGACTCCACCCACACCTTGCTCCACGCCGCCAAGTCGACCGGCGTCCGCCGGTCGAGCACCTCGATGAGGTCGGTCCAGGTAGCGTTGGCGAACGTGTGCGCGCGCAGATACTCGCGCAAGCCGTCGCGGAACGAATCAGCGCCAAGCAACGCTTCGAGGTGCCGCATCACCACCGGCGCCTTCTGGTAGATGATCGCGCCGTAGAGGCTGCCGGCCTCGTTCAGGTTCTCGAGCGGCTGGCGGATGGCGTTGGCTCCGGCGGTGCGGTCCACGTCGTAGGCCGCCGGGTAGTGGGCGTAGAGGAAGCGCAGGTCGTGATTCACCTCAGGGAACGATGGATTCACGATCTTGGCGGCCATGAAGTTGGCAAAGACTTCCTTCATCCACACGTCGTTGAACCAGCGCATCGTCACGAGATCTCCGAACCACATGTGCGCGGTTTCGTGCGAGATGACCGAAGCGCGGCCGAGGAACTGGTTCTGCGTGGCGGATTCATCGAGCAGCAGGCTCGACGCGTTGTAGAGCACCTTGCCGGCGTGCTCCATGCCGCCGAATTGAAACGCCGGAATCGCCACGAAGTCGAACTTGCCGAAGGCGTAGGGAATGCCGGTGTAGTCCTCCATGAAGGCGAGAGCGCGCGCGTGGAGATCGAAGAGCGCGTCTTTGTTGCGCGCCACCTTCGCGGCGTCGGTCTCGCGATGATAGAAGTTGAAGGTGCGGCCATTGCGCGTGGCGGTCTCGACCTTGAAATCGCCGACGACGAAGGAGAAGAGGTAGGTGGAAAGCGGCTCGGTTTCGGCGAACGTCTGGGTGCTCGCGCAGAATCCAGCCGCCGGCGCCGTCGAGCCGGGTGCTGGAGGTGGTCCGTCCGCACAATACGAGCCCCCCCGCGTCGATTCGCCGTTGCTCACGGCCACCCAGCCTTGCGGGTACATCATCCTGAGCGTCCATCGCGCCTTCAGGTCCGGCTGGTCAAACACGGGAATCGCCAGGTGCGCCCTTGCCGGCACGAAGAGCGCGTAGAGGAAGTCGGGATTGCGGTTGAGCGAGGCGTCGCCGGCCGTGAAGTCGATGGCCACTTCCATGTCGGCGTTGCGTCCAATGCGCGCTGGCACCAGGAAGTGGTCGGTCACAAACGTGGGCGTCACGGCCGCGCCGTTCACGCGCACGGCGTTGACGTTCTTCTGCCCGGGAGCGAAGTCGAACGCCACGCGGCTCGAGCCGTCGACCAGCCGGAAACGCGCAATCATCGTGCCGGTGAGCGGCGCTTTCTGATCGCGCGGCACGGTGAGTGAGAGCGCGTAGCGCAGGTCGCGGATCGCGCCGGCGCGCTCGGTGGCGAGCGTGAGCGGGATGCCCGGTCCCGGCATGGCGGTCTGGGCGGTGGCGGGAGCCGCCAGGACGATCGTCGCGCAGACAGCAACTGTCAGGACAGCAGCGAACATGCCTCGAATTGTAACCGGGCCTGTCACCGTTACATCTTGCGACGTGGCAATATCCGCGACGCCGGTGAGGCGGACGGCGCCTCCGGCGCCTTCAGCCGATCAGGCTCTTCGACACGTAGGCGATGGCGATGCCGGCGTAGTTCCCGAGCGCGTTGCCGAGCATGCCCACGGCCACGCCTGGCAGGATCAGGTCAGGACGGCGTCGGGCCGCGGCAAGCGACATGGCGGTGGTGGCGCCGCCGACGTTGGCCTGTGACGCAATGGACAGCACGTCGCCGTTCATCTTCAGCAGCCGGCCGAGGCCGAAGATGATGACGCCGTGGATGGCCACGGTGCCCGAGGCGAAGTAGAAGATGGCCGGCCCCACGGCCACGATGTTGGCGATGACCGACTTCGCACCATTGCTCGCGAGGACCAGCAGCAGCAGGAAGGTGCCGAGCACCACGCTGCCAGACAGCGTGCGCACGATCGGAACCTGCGCGACGGCGAGCGCGATCGTGGTGAGCCAGATGACGCGAGGCACGGCGGGCCACCAGCCCGTGACCACGTCCGACGCCCAGATGGTGCCCAGCGTCACGAACGTCAGCCCGGCAAAGTCGACGAGCGTCATGGGCTCGACGCTGCTGCGCAGCCGTGCGGCCAGGCCCTGAGCGGCTTCCGGCTGAGCCGGGGCCCGCGTTGCGGCCGGGTCCGAGGCGGCGTCCTGCCGGCGGGGAAACAGCTCGGGGATGACGAGGCAGGCCACCAGCCAGATGGCCGTCACGATCACGTCGGCGGCGATGCCGGCGGCAAACAGGTCGCTTCGCGTCTGCAGCTCCTGGCCCACCGCGGCGTAGTTCATGCCACCGCCGATGTAGGTGGCGGTGAACTGGCCTGACAGCTTCCAGGTGTCTGGGCCGACCGCGCCGTTGACGAGCCGCGCCATCACGACGGCACCCACGGCCGACCCGACGGCGCCGATGGCAAACGCCAGCAGCATCGTGCGGCCCGCGTCGCGCAACGACGACAGGTTGACGCTGAGCAGCACCAGGATTACGCCGCCGATCACCGCGCGGCCCATCAGGAAGTCGTAGACGGGCGACGTGCCCGGCAGTAGACCGACGTTCGAGAGCACGAGCGCCGTCAGGATCGCGGTGGCCGCGGCGCCGAGCTTCTTGAAGGCGACGACGCGCGCTTCGAGACACAGCGCGGCCAGCACGATGGCCGACAGCGCGAAGAGCACAAGGACGGGGTTCATGTCGATCATGGGAAGGCGATCAGAATCCGAGGGCGGCGTCGAACTGGTTCAGCAGGGGCCGGCCGTCCAGGTAGCGCCGCAGGTTGGCACAGAACAGGTCCGTGATTCTGGCATTCTCGCGCGCCGAGGTGCTGGCCGAATGGGGACTGACGATCACATTGTCCATCTCCCAGAGTGGGCTGCTCGACGGCAGCGGCTCCTCGCGGAACACGTCGAGGCCGGCGCCTAGCAGGCGACCAGACTGCAGTGCCGCAACGAGCGCTGGTTCGTCGACCAGCGCGCCACGCCCGATGTTGATGAAGACCGCGCCAGCCGGCAGCAAGGCGATCTCGGCGGCGCCGATCATGCCTTCGGTGTCGGCGGTATGCGGTGCGATCAGCACCAGGTTCTGTGCCTCGGCGAGCGCTCGATGCAAGCCCTCCGGTCCGCAGAGCACGTCCAGATGGAAGTCGTGTGGCGATGCACCGGACGGCGTCCGCTTCACGCCGATGACGCGCATGCCAATCGCCTGGCCCATGCGGGCCACCTCGGTGCCCACCCGTCCGACCCCGACGATGACGAGCACCTGGTCGCGCAGGTCGACACCCGCGAAGCGCTCCCAGTGCTTCCGGCGCTGGTCCTGCATGGTGCGCAGCAACTGCTTGTGGAACGCGAACATCACCATGAAGCAGAACTCGGCGAGCGGCTGCGCGTGCACGCCACTGGCGGTCGTGAGCACGGTGCGGGGCCACGAGGTGGCGTAGCCCATCTGACTCACGTACTCGCCGATGCCGGCGCTGGTGGCCTGAATCCAGTCGACCTGGGGTGCCACCGTGGGCAGATCACGCGCGTGCGAACGGTCGAAGTCGAAGAGGACGTGCGCCCGTGCGAGCAGCCCCCGCCACTCCGCCTCCTGCTCTGGTGTGCGCGTGAACTCCGCCCCCTTGTGATCGGCAGGGTAGCGCGGAGGCGCAAGCAGATCACGCCGGTAGAGCACGTTGACCCGCGCGTCGACCTGCCGAATCCGTTCAACGTGTTCTGGCTCGAGATAACTGGCGATGAGGACAGTGGTGACGGCGCGCGCGGACGTGGTGGGCACGCGCACGATAGTAGTCAATCGGCGCCGTCCTGGCGCGACAGCCCGCGTCGTGCTGACTCGGAGTGGTGTGCGCCTCTACTCCGTCCGCAAGGCCACGAGCGGCTCGGTCGCGGCCGCGCGGCGCGCCGGCACGTAGCCGGCCAGCAGGCCTACACTCCCCAACACCAGGGCCGAGCCTACGAGTGACACGGGATCGAGCGGCGAGAGCCCGAAGAGCTGCGAACCGGCCGCCCGGCCGACCGCGTAGGCGCCCGGCAGTCCCACCGCGATGCCAAGACCGGTGAGTACCGCGACCTCACGAAACACCATGGCGACCACCTCGTGCCGGTTGGCGCCGAGCGCGATGCGGATGCCGATCTCGCGCGTGCGGCGGGCCACCGTGTAGCTCATCACGCCGTAGAGCCCGATGGCAGCCAGCACCGTGGCCAATCCGCCGAAGAGCAGCGACAGCAGCGCCAGGAGGCGCTCGATGGCCAGCGAGCCGTCCACCGTGGCTTCGAGCGTGGTCACGTGGTAGACCGGCAGCGCGGCGTCCATCTGCTTCACCGCCGCGCGCGCGAGCCCCGGGACGCCCGCCGCCGCGGCCGCGGTCGTGCGCAGGTAGAACGTGAGGTCGTCGACGTTTTCCGACTGCGTGTACGGGGTGTAGACCACGCGCGGCTGCTTCGAGGGCCCCTTACCCCGGCCCGGGGCCAGCTCGTCGAGGCTCGCGGCTTCGCCCGGGCGGACCTGGGCGTACGCGGTGTCCTTGACCACGCCCACGATCTCCCAGCGCCCAGGGTCCTGCTCCGAGCGGAAGCCGAAGCGCTTGCCAATCGGGTTGTCGGTGCCGAAATAGTACTTCGTGAACGTCTCGTTCACGACCGCGACCCGCGGTGCGCCGTCGATGTCGCGGTCGGTGAACTCGCGGCCGGCGAGGACCGGAATGCCCAGCGTCGTGAAAAAGCCTGCCCCGACGTCGTTGGTCCAGGGGTTCATGTCTTCGTTCTGTTGCGGCTCGTAGCCCTGGACTTCCACGGTGCGCGCCGACATGTTGCCGGTCAGCACGGGCTCGGCGGCCATCGACATCGACGTCACGCCCGGCAGCGTGCGCAACTGCTCGGTGAGCGCGCGGTACAACTGCGTGGCGCTCTGGCGTGTGTGTCCGGTCAGCGTGGGGTCGAGCGTGAACGACACGATCTGCGCGGTGTCGAAGCCCGGCCCAAGGGTCTTGAGGTTCATGAGGCTCCTGGCAAAGAGCCCGGCACCGGCGACCAGCAGCGTCGACAGCGCCACTTGGGCCACGACCAGGCTCTTGCGCAGCCGTGCGTGTTGTCCGCTCGTGCCTGCGCCGGCCGACTCTTCCTTGAGTGCACGCGTGAGGTCTACCGACGAGCCACGCAGGGCCGGCGCCAGGCCGAAGAGCAGCACGGTCAAGAGCGACACGCCGGCGGTGAACGCGCCGACTCGCAGGTCCGGCACGGTCGTAAGCGTCGTGTCGAACAGGTCGAGTGGAAGGACGCCGAGCAGCACGTCGCCGAGCCACACAGCCAGGAGCGACCCCACGAGCCCACCCGCCAGCGCGACGACGGTGCCTTCTACCAGCGTCTGGCGAACCAGCCGCCAGCGGTGCGCTCCCAGCGCCAGTCGGACGCTCATCTCCCGCTGCCGCCCGGTGGCGCGCGCGAGCATCAGATTGGCGACGTTTGCACAGGCGATGAGCAGCACCAGGCCCACCATCCCCATCAGCATCATCACGGGCGTGCCGAGCGTGCCGCGTACCTGGGAGATGCCGCGCGAGGCGTCGGCGAGCTCCAGCGTCTTCTTGCGGAAGTTCACCTTGAACAGCTCGGAGGCGGCGGCGAAGGCCGGCTCGGCGGCCAGCTCATGTTCGTTCACCTGGCGATAGCGCACGTCCATCGCAGCCTTGGCCTGGTCCATCGTGACGCCCGGCGCCAGCCGGCCGACGATGTGGAGCCATCGCGATCGGCGGTTGTCGAAGTCGTCCCAGGTCGGCGTCATGAAGCGCTTCAGGGCGATCGGTACGAAGCACGACGGGGTCTCGTTGGCCACGACGCCGGTGAACCCGGCACGCGCCACGCCGACAATTGTCATGGGTGTGGCGTTGACGACGATGCTCTTGCCGACGACGTCTGACGCCCGATTGAAGCGCCGTTCCCAATACTTGTCGCCCAGCACGACGACCGGCGCGGCCCCCGGCTGGTCATCGGCGGGCGAAAAGAAGCGGCCGAGCGCCGGCGTGGCACCCAGCACCGCGAACACATTACCCGACAGCATCTCAGCGTTCACGCGTTCGCCGTCCTCGCCTACTCGGAACACGACGCTGGCCGGCGCACGAGCCACGAGTGCCGACAGCACGCCCGTCTCCTGGGCCAGGTCGCGGTACATCGGGTGCGAGAATCCGCGATCGATGTTGGTCAGGCCCATGAACGCGCCTGGACCCGAGAACTGTACGAGCTCGTCCGGGGCGCGCACTGGCAGGCGCCGCAGCACCACTTGATCGAGCAGCGAGAAGATGGCGGTATTGGCGCCGATGCCCAAGCCGAGCGTCAGGATGACGACGGCCGAGAATCCCGGGGCGCGCGAGAGCGTGCGACACGCGTAGCGAAGGTCTTGGGTAAAGTGCGTCATTGGGGCCTCGGCAAACGACCCACCGGCCAATGCGAATCTCGCGCCACACCGCTGGCGCCAGAGACTGCTCATTTGGCCGGCACTCCGAGACCTGCCGGAGCGCCGCAGTGTCCGAATGCGGGACGGCAGGTGGTCGCGAGCACACAGGCCACCCGCCCGCGACTACTTTGCGGTCAGCCCTTCCTTGAGGTACGCCACGAGCGGCGGCAGCACCTTGTCCGGCGCCTCGAGGTGCGGCACGTGGCCGAGCCCCGGCAGCAACAGCAGCCGGCCGTTGCCGTTTGGCACCGTCTTGGCGATGTACTGCATGCGCTCCTGGAACTGCGCCGCGGTGCCGAGCAGCATGTCTTCGGCGCCGCCGAAGGCCAGCGTGGGCACCTGAATGTGCGCCCAGTCGTAGACGACCGGGTCGGCGTAGAGCATCTGGCCAATCAGCGCCTGCACCATGGCGAGCCGTGGCCAATCGGCGCTGAGCGTCCACGAATAGCGGACGCGGGTGTAGGTCTCGAAGTCCTGGTTCCAGGCCTTGGCGTCGTGCGCCACGTAGCGGCTCAGGCCGGTGCGGGTGCTCTGGTAGTCGGTCTTGAGGTTCTGCGCGTAGGCCTCGTCAATGGGCTGCATCGGCCGGTCGTAGCGTCCATCGGTGAGCCCGATGGGGTTGTAGATCACGATGCGCTCGACCGACTTCGGGAACTGCGTCGCAAACCGCGCCGCCAGCATGCCGCCCATCGAGTGGCCGATGATCATCACCTTTTCGATCTTCTCGTGCTGCAGGATGCGCCAGGTGTTCCGCGCCTGGGAGTTGAAGTTGAACGGCGCAATCGGCTTCGAAGACCGGCCGTAGCCGATCTGGTCGGGCGTGATGACGCGGAAGCCTTCCTTGGTCAGGCCGTCGATGATGGCCTTGAAGTAGAAGCCGCCGAAGTTGTTGCCGTGCAGCAGCAGCACGGTGTGGCCGTTGGGTGTGCCCTGCGCCGGCGTGTCCATGTACGCGATACGGACGTCCTGCTCGTAGACGCTGATGTCCAGATACTTGCTCGGATACGGATACGGGCACTCGTCGCACGTGATGCTGCCCGGTTTCACGTCGGTCGGCGTCGGCACGGGCGGCAGGACGCTGCGGCCCTGCCCGAAGGCGGACGAGGCGGATGTCAGCAACAGGAGCGAAAGAGCGAGCGGTCGCAGGTCAGTGGACATAGGTCTCAATCCAGATCTCGAAAGAAGGCCACGCACGCCGCCCGGGGTCGGCGCGGCGACATGAATCTAGCATACTGGCCCAGGCGGCCTGGCTAGCTGCGCATCCACGTGCCCAGCCGGCTGAGGCCCTCGGTGATGCGGTCAGGCGTCATGACCAGCGGGCCGAACGAGATCCGCACGCCGTTTGTGAGCGACGCGCCGAAGCCGCGGCCGGGCACCACCAGCACGCCCGTGGCCTTGAGCGCCTCGGGCACAAAGGCCTCCGCGTCGCGTCCCACGTCCATCACGGTGTAGAGGCCGCCGGCGGGCGTCAGGCGCGGACGGGCGATGTGCGCGTCGATGGCGGCAAGCGTCACGCGCGCGGCCTCGCGGTAGAGGTCGTTGGCCCAGGCCACGTAGCGCCGCAGCGACCCGTCGTCGATCGCCCTGGCCAGATAGCGCGCCATCGACATCTGCGACAGCGTGTCCGGACAAAGGATGCTGCACTGCTGCACGCGCTCGAGCGCCTCGACGACCGAGGTGGCAGCCTCGATCCAGCCCAACCGGCGTCCCAGTCCTCGTGCCCACTTCGAATTCGAGTGAATGGCAATCAGGTTCGGATGGTCGGCCGGCGACCACCCGTAGTACGCCGGCGGTGTCTCGAAGTACTGACACTTGTAGGCGAAGTCGATGGCCAGCCAACTGCCGGCGGCCGAGGTCCGTTCGAGCATCAGCTCGGCGAGTGCCTGCGGCACCACCTGGCTCGTGGGGTTGTCGGGCGCGCCAAACAGCACCAGGCGCGGGTGATGCTGGTCGAAGAGCCGGATGAAATCACGGGCCACGCCCTCCGGGTCGGTGATCGGACGGTAGCTCCAGGTGGCGGCGTCGAGCACGGGCAGACGCACGACGCGGATGCCCGGCGCCACAAACGCGAGCTGCCCTTCGTAATTGGCGTAGGTGGGGTCGAGCAGCATCACCGTGTCGCCGGGGTTCAGCAGCGTGCGGAAGAGGTCGTGGGTGAGCTGCGTACTGCCAAGGCCGATCGCGATGTGCTCGGGACCGATGCGCGGCATCGCAAACAGGTGCTGCTCGAAACGCGCGATCTGCTCGCGGCAGGTCATGTCGCCGAGCGTGGCGGTGTAGGCGCCGCTCTGGTGAAAGAGCGCCGGGTCGCTCACGATATCGAGGTACGCCTGGCGGAATTCTTCGGGCGCCGGGTGATTCACCCAGCCGCCCCCAAACGAGATCACCTGCGCGGGATCGAGGCCCATCGCCACGATGTTCTGGCGCTCAGCCATCTTCATGATCTGGCGGATGGGCGAGGGCGAGTGCAGCTGCGCCTGGACGAGTGCGGAGAGGGACGCCGAAGTGGTTGAAGCCATGCCGGGAGGAATTGTATCTCCCCGCCTTACGGCTGGGATTTCACGAACGTGCCGAAGTCAGCCAGCGTCCACACGGCCGGATCGAGTACGACGGCGACCGGCTCGGCAGTCACCGGGAACCGCATGGTCGTCTCGCGTTGAACGAGCGTCACCTGCCGCACCACCGGCAGCGCGTCCGCGGTGGGCACGAACCCCACGCCCAGTGACAGCCGGTAGGGCTCGGCGTCCTGCGTTTGCCTGACCGTGACCACGACCTCCTTGGCCGCGGCGTCGTAGCGCCATGTGCCCTCGATCGCCGGCACGCCGCTGCGGTTGAGCCATTGCTTGAAAAACCACGTCAGGTCCTGGCCCGACGCCTGTTCCATGACCAGGCGGAAGTCGTCGGTCGACGCGGTCGTGTTCAGGTAACGTCGGTAGTACTCGCGAATGCCGCGCCAGAACGTCTCGGTGCCAACCTGATCGCGCAGCATGTGCAGGGCCCAGGCGCCCTTCTGATAGACCAGCTGATTGGTCGGCTCCCGCGCGGCGTCATCCAGGTTCAGGTGCACGACCGGCGTGTTCGGCAGTGTCTTCTCGAGCGTCAGCACGGTCGCGCGGCTGCGGCGCACGCCGTCGACGAACGCGTCGCGCCCCTCGGCATGCTCGGCATAGAGCAAAGTGAAATACGTGGCGAACCCCTCGCTCAGCCAGATGTCGTTCCAGTCGTGCTCGGTGATGGCATCGCCAAACCACTGGTGCGCCGTTTCGTGGACCACGGGACCACGCCCGGCGGTGATGCCCTTCTCGCCGTAGAAGATGCTGCTGGCATGTTCGGTGCCGCCGCCCATGCCGGCTGCCTCCACGTGCGCCAGCTTCTGATAGGCAAACGGCCCGATGTAGTCCGAGTAGAACTCGAACGACCGGCGCGCGTCCTTCTCGAAGAGCGCGAAGCCCCGGTCGGCGTCCTGCGGGAACACCCAGTACTCCAGGGGAACGCCGCGCACGACGCCCGCGTGTCTCACGGCAAAACGCGACACGCCGACCGCGTAGAGCCATGAGGAGATCGGCACGTCCTGCCGCCAGTGCGTGCGGCGCTGGCCGCTTCCCAGATCCACCTGCTCGACCAGCGTGCCGTTGGCGATGACCTGATAGTCGGCGCGCGTCGTGATGACGAACTCGCCGGTGGCCTTGTCGGCCGGGTGATCGATCATCGGCAGCCATTGGCGGGCGCGGTTGTACCAGTTTTCACTGAAGGCCGTGCGCTCGCCGTGGAGGTTGTTGATGAGGCGCAGTCCGTCGGCGGGAATGCCGCGGTAAGTGATGACGAACGTCACCTCCTGCCCGGCACTGAGGCCTGCCGGCAGGGCCAGCCGCAGTCTGTTCTCGCGGTGCGTAAAGGGTACGGGCCCGATGCCAGATGTGACGCCGGTGACCGTCATGCCTTTCTGGTCGGCTCTCGGCGTGGCCAGGTCGAGCGCGATCTCGCGCACGCCGCCGGCGAGGAGTCTGAACGTGGCGGTGGCTTCACCCTGAATCTCGTTCGAGTCGCCGGCGAGCAGAGTCAGCCGAAAGACGTAGTGCCGCGCGTCGACCGCAGGCTGGCGGGGATACGTGTCTGCGCTCGTGCCGACCGTCGAGGTCGCCGCCAACGCGAGAATCGCAAGTACCTGCCCGGCGGTGCGCGGCGTCATTGGCTGATTATATGCAGAGCGCGAATTGTTGGTGATGGCCGCGCGGCCGGTGCTATGTTCACCCGCTATGGCGCACCCCAACCCTACCGCCCGTCGCGAATTTCTCAAGTTCCTGGCCGCGAGCCCGTATGTGGCCGCGTTTGGCGGAGTCGCCGCGTTTCTCGAGCAGCGCGGGTTCGCTCAGGACGTTCGGCAAAGCGGTTTTGCGCAGATCACGCGAGACCGCATGGGCGCCGTGGACAACCCGGCCGACGCGCTGACGGTGTTCGATTTCGAAGAGACCGCCCGGCGCACGGTGATGCCGGGCCACTGGTCGTACATGGCCAGCGGCGTCGACGACGACGCCACGCTGCTGGCGAGTCGCGAAGGGTTCAAGCAGGTGCAGTTGCGTCCGCGCCGTCTGCGCGACGCCACCAAAGTGGACATGCGCGTGACGTGGTACGGCACCACCTACGCCAGCCCGATCTTCACCTGCCCGACGGGCGGCCAGCGATCGTTTCACACCGACGGCGAAGTGGCCGTGGCGCGCGCGGCCAAGACCCGGGGCACGATGCAGATGCTGTCGACGGCGACTGCGATCGGCGTGGAGGACGTGAATCAGGCACTCGGCCGACCGGTGTGGCAGCAACTCTACGCGCCCAGTTCGTGGGCGGCGTGCGAGCAATTGTTGACGCGGGTCCAGGCGTCGGGCGTGACCGTGATCGCGCTGACGGTCGACAACACCACGGGCCGCTTCAGCGAGACGTATCTGCGCACGCGACCCAAGGACCTCAAGCCGTGCGAGCAGTGCCACAAAGGCGGCCCGGACGTGGGTCGGCATCGCCCGATGCTCGACGGCATCAACATGACGGGCGTTCTCAACACCGATCCGGCGATGGACTGGGCGTTTGTCGACCGCCTTCGCCGCTTCTGGAAGGGCACGTTCTTCATCAAGGGCATCGATACGCGGGAAGATGCCCGGCTCGCCCTCGACCACGGTCTCGATGGCATCCTGGTCTCGAACCACGGCGGACGCTCCACCGAGACTGGCCGCAGCACCATCGAAGCGCTGCCCGAGGTGGTCGCCGAGGTCGGCGGCCGCATTCCCGTTTTTCTCGACGGCGGCGTGCGTCGCGGCACCGACGTGTTCAAGGCGCTGGCCCTCGGCGCGTCGGGCGTTGGCATCGGCCGGCCCGTGCTGTGGGGCCTGGGCGCCTTCGGCCAGGCGGGCGTCGACCGCGTGCTCGAGATCCTGCAGGGCGAGCTGAAACTGGCCATGGGCAACTGCGGCACGCAGAAAGTTGCCGACATCACCCGTGCCTATGTCGCCACGCCGACCTGGAAGGTCTGACGCTGCACCGCCGCCTTGGAACGGACCGGCGGCCACGACTACAATCGCGCCGTGACGCCCACGCCCGCCGCCCGCCGCCGCTTCCTTGCGCACTTCACCGCCATCGGTCTTGGCAGCACGCTCGCGCCAGGCGTGCTCTGGGCGCGCGTGCAGGATGCTGGCACGGACCGGGTCACCCTGGCGATGGTGACCGATGCGCTGAAGCTGTCGGGCATCGAACTGGCCGACGACGATCGGAAGGCGCTGGTCGAGAGTGCCAATACCGCGCTCACGCGGCTCGACGAGCAGCGGGCCGTCGTCATTCCAAACGACGTGTCGCCGCCGTATCACTTCAGCCCGGTCGTGCCCGGCATCACGGTGGACCGCACGCGCATGCCCTTCGTACTGAGCAAGGCGCCGCCGGTGAAGCGGCCCGCCGTGCTGGAGGACGTGGCCTTCTGGCCCGTGCGTCATCTGGCCGAACTGGTGCGTACGAGACAGGTCACGTCAGTCGAACTGACGCGCCTGTATCTGGGGCGACTCCACCGGCACAACGCGGTGCTCAACAACGTGGTGACCTTCCTCGACGAGCACGGCCTCGCCGAGGCCGCGCGCGCCGACGCTGAGATCGCGGCCGACACGTACAAGGGCCCGCTGCACGGCATCCCGTGGGGCGTGAAAGACATCATCACCGTGAAGGGCTTCAAGACCACGTGGGGGTCGCCCGCCTTCACCGATCAGCAGTTCGACTACGACGCGAGCGTCGTCGAAATGCTGCGCGCGGCAGGCGCCGTGTTGATTGCCAAGCTCGCAACCGGCGAACTGGCGTCGGGCGACAACTGGTTCGGCGGTCAGACCAAGAGCCCGTGGGATCCCGCGCAAGGGTCGAGCGGCTCGTCGGCAGGGCCCTCGTCGGCCACGGCGGCGGGCGGCGTCGCCTTTGCGATCGGCACCGAAACCAGCGGCTCGATCCTGAGCCCGGCGGCTCGGTGCGGCGTCGTGGGACTGCGGCCCACCTTTGGCCGCGTGAGCCGGCACGGCGCGATGGCGCTGTCGTGGACTCAGGATCGTCTTGGTCCGATCTGTCGTTACGCGGAGGACTGCGCGATTGTGATGCAGGCCATCAGCAAGCCGGATGGCCGCGACATGAGCGTGACCGACCTGCCGTTCAACTGGAACCCTGCGCTCGACCTGCGCCACTTGAAGGTGGGCATCCTGCAGGCGTCGTTTGACGAACTGACCGAGCCGGCCGCCACGACGAATGCCGCCGCCACGCTCGAGGTGCTCAAGGCGCTCGGCGTCACCGCTTTCGTGCCGGTGCAGGTGCCGGAGTTTGCGCCTGACGTGAGCGGCATTGGCGTCGAGTCGGCGGCGTTCTTCGATCAGCACGTCCGCGCGGGACGAATGGCCAAGGCGCGGGCTGGCGTAGGCCGGCCCACGAGCCGGCTCGTGTCGGCGGTGGATTTTCTCCAGGCGCAGCGTCTTCGCATGATGATGATGGCAGCGCTAGCCACGGCGACCGCGCACGTCGATCTCTACGTCGTGGCGTCCAACAGCATCGGCAGAGGCGGCCCCGGCGGGCCACCGCCGGGTGCGTCTGCCGCCAGCGCCGCGCGCGGACCGCGACGGCCGCAAGGCCCCACGCAGCGCCACTTCGGCATGGCGAATCTTGCGTGCTATCCGGCGGTGAACGTGCCGAACGGCTTTGCCGAAAGTGGCACTCCAACGAGCATGGTGTTCTACGCGCAGCCCTATCGTGAGCGGGAGCTGCTGGCGCTGGCCAAAGCCTATCAGGACAAGGCGCAGTGGCACACGCGGCGTCCCGTGGCGGCCGGCGCGTAGCGGCGCGCGTGCGGTCGGCGGTAAGCTGAGGCGGATGGCGTCTTCCGCGACCCCCGCCGTGCATGCACTGCGGCGCCATGGCCTCGACTTCACCGAGCACGAGTATCGCTACGAGCTGCGCGGCGGCACCAAGGTGTCGTCGCGCGAACTCGGCGTGTCCGAGCATCATGTTGTGAAGACGCTCGTGATGGAAGACGAGGCCCGGCAGCCGCTCATCATCCTGATGCACGGCGACCGAGAGGTGTCCACCAAGCAACTCGCCCGGCAGATCGGCCGGAAGACCGTGAAACCGTGCGCGCCCGAGGTGGCCGAGCGTCATACCGGCTACCAGGTGGGCGGCACGTCGCCCTTCGGCCTGCGGAAACCGCTTCCGATTTACATGGAGACGAGCATCACGACGCTCGACCACATCTACCTGAACGGCGGACGCCGCGGCTTCCTCGTGCGCCTGGACCCGCGAGAAGTCGCCACGGCGCTCGCGGCCGGACTCGTGAACGTCGCCGTCGAATTGTAACGGGGCCTGTCACCGTTACCACTTGGGCCGGGTAATCGTGGCAGTTTCTGCTATTTGTAACGGTGACAGGCCCCGTTACAACTCGTTACAATTTACGGGTCGAGACCCTTGCCCAATGGTCCTTGAGCGACACCGTGCGGTTGAACACCGGCGCCCCAGAACGCCCGTCGGGGTCGGCTGCGAAGTAGCCCAGGCGCTCGAACTGGAAGCGGTCGCCGGCCCGCGCTGTGCCGAGCATCGGCTCGAGCTTGCAGCCCGCCACCGACTCCAGACTTCCCGGGTTGAGCAGGTCAAGAAACGCCTGGCCCGTCTTCTCCGCGGCGGCTTCTGGTTCTTCGGCCGTGAACAGCCGGTCGTAGAGCCGCACCTCGGCATCGACCGCGTGCGCGGCCGACACCCAGTGCAGCGTGGCCTTGACCTTGCGCCCGTCGGGCGCGTCACCGCCGCGGGTCGCCGGGTCGTAGGTGCACTGCAACTCGACGATCTCGCCTGCGGCGTCTTTGATGGCGCGCTGACACGTGACGAGGTAGGCATTGCGCAGCCGCACCTCGCGGCCGGGCGCCAGCCGGAAATACTTCTTCGGCGGCGCCTCCATGAAGTCGTCGCGCTCGACGTAGAGTTCGCGCGAGAACGGCACCGCGCGCGTGCCAAGCGATGCGTCGTCGGGATGGTTCACGACGTCCATCGTCTCGGTCTGGTCTGTCGGATAGTTCGTGAGCACCACCTTCAGTGGCCGCAGCACCGCCATCGCCCGGGGCGAGCGGTGGTTCAGGTCCTCGCGCACGCAGTG
Organism: Acidobacteriota bacterium; assembly: GCA_031376505.1. Taxonomy (GTDB): domain Bacteria; phylum Acidobacteriota; class Vicinamibacteria; order Vicinamibacterales; family UBA2999; genus CADEFD01. The sequence continues at coordinate 5,695 of JANMDX010000144.1, read as the reverse complement.
CTCGAGCAAGCCGATGTCGATGACGTTTTCCTTCTTGGCCACGCCCACACGCGCGCAGAAGTCACGCACTGCCTCTGGGGGATAGCCACGCCGCCGCATGCCAGAAATGGTCGGCATGCGCGGGTCGTCCCAGCTCGACACGTGCTGTTGCGCCACAAGTTGCAGGAGCTTCCGCTTGCTCATCACCGTGTAGTTCAGATTGAGGCGCGCGAACTCGATTTGCCGGGGCGTGTGTTCGGCCTGGCACTCGCGCACCACCCAGTCGTAGAGCGGCCGGTGCGCCTCGTACTCGAGCGTGCAGAGCGAGTGCGTCACGCCCTCGTACGCGTCCGAGAGCGGGTGCGCGTAGTCGTACATCGGATAGATGCACCAGGCCTCACCGGTGCGGTGGTGCGTAGCGTGTCGGATTCGGTACAGCACCGGGTCGCGCAGGTTGATGTTGGGCGACGCCATGTCGATCGCCGCGCGCAGCACGTGCGCGCCGTCAACGAACTCGCCCGCGCGCATGCGACGGAACAAGTCGAGGTTCTCGTCGATGCTGCGGCCCCGGTAGGGCGACTCGGTGCCTGGCTCGGTGAGCGTGCCCCGGTGGGCGCGGATCTCGTCGGCCGAATGCGAGTCCACGAACGCCCTCCCACGGCGGATGAGGCCCTCGGCGTCGAGATACAGCCGCTCGTAATAGTCCGATGCGAAGTACTCGCGGTCGTGCCACTCGAAACCCAGCCAGCGCACGTCCGCTCTGATCGAGTCCACGTACTCGACGTCTTCCTTGACCGGATTCGTGTCGTCGAAGCGGAGGTTGCAGTAGCCGCCGTATTCGTCCGCGACGCCGAAGTCCACGCAGATGGCCTTGGCGTGCCCGATGTGCAGGTAGCCGTTGGGCTCGGGCGGGAAGCGCGTGACTACGCGGCCCTGGTTGGCGCCGGCGGCCACGTCGGCCGCCACGATCTCGCGCACGAAGTCGAGAGACGGAGCGAATGGTTCAGGGGCGCCGGCCGCGCCGGGACTATCCGATTGACTCATTGCGGCTATCAGTTTACTAGGCGGGAGCCGCGCCCACCTAGCGCCCACCGAAGGCCCAATCTGCCAATCATCGGTTGCCGGAACTGTTACCGCATCGTCGCCGCGCTCCGGACCGGATGACGGGCGTCCATGCATCCTGTCCTAACATGCAGGCATGTGGTCCAGCGCTCTGCCCCAACGCTCGCCGCCATCTGTCCACCACGACCTGCCGGCCGTCGTGTTCGACCGGGTCTCGTTCGCGTTCGACGAGCATGTCGTGCTGCAAGAGATCAGCTTCAGTCTGCCGAGGGGCAGCATGAGCATCCTGCTCGGCGAAAGCGGTGCCGGGAAGTCGGTCATCCTCAAGCTCATCCTCGGGCTTCTGCGCCCCGATAGCGGCACGATTGAGGTGAACGGCCACGGGGTGGATCGCCTGTCCGAGCAAGACCTGATGGCGGTTCGCGGTGACATCGGCATGCTGTTCCAGGAGAACGCGCTCTTTGACTCCCTGACCGTGGCCGAGAACGTGGGATACCGGTTGTCCGAAGAAACCCACATGGCGCAAGACGAGGTGCATGCGCGGGTGGCCGAGGTGCTCGGCTTCATTGGCCTCGCTGAGTACGTCGACCGGATGCCGTCGCAGCTCTCGGGCGGGCAGCGGCGTCGCGTCGCCCTGGCCCGTGCCATAGCCGCGCGGCCGAGCCTGCTGCTGCTCGACGACCCGACGACCGGGCTGGACCCTGTCATCGCGACCACCGTCGACGACGAGATCGTCAAGCTGCGCGACTTGGAAGACGTGACCTCGCTGCTTGTGACGCACCAGATCCGTGACGCGTTCTACGTCGCCACACACGAAGCGATTCGCATCGACGGACGCGTGCGGATCACGCCGCTCGTGCAGGCGACGGCCGACCATGCACGCTTCATGGTGCTGCACGATGGCCGCATCCATTTCGAGGGGAGCCCCGCGGCGCTGCTGGCCTCGACTGACAGCTACTTGCAGGAGTTCCTGGCGAACACGCTGCCGCCGTGGTAGTCGTTGCCTGCGTACCCGCGGCCGTGAACGCCCTGGCGGAAGGATTGGCGGAGAGAGTGGGATTCGAACCCACGGTACGGTTTCCCGTACACACGCTTTCCAAGCGTGCGCCTTCAACCACTCGGCCATCTCTCCGCTCGAGCGGAATCAACAGTTTACCCGGCAGGCGGCGATCCACGCAAAACCAAACTGTGACGTGACTGTGACGTGAGGTCGTCGGCGACCTCGACGATCGTCTCGATTTCAGCGTCGTTGGCCGGATTTCCGTTGCCGTTCGCGGCATCGCCACCCCGCCGCAGGTCGTCCAGGGCATCGAGCGCTTGGCGCTTGGCGTCGATCCGGGTGTGCGAATGGTGCTCCAGCATCCGGCGCGATGGGTGGCCGCTGATGGATTCGAGCACATGGTCCGCCACGCCCATTTCGGCAGGCTCGGTGATGACCGTGCGCCGGAGATCGTGGAAGCGCAGGCCGCGCAGGCCAGCCTCGTCGCGAAGGGCTCGCCAGGCTGTGTCCCACTTCGGCATCGGCTTCGTGGCGTCGAAGCGTCCCCACTGACATGCCGGCCAGAGATAGTACTCGGGAGGCCGCATGGAGGGAATGCGGCGATCCGGCGATCTGGTCCAGGGCGTCCAGATCCGTCTAGATGGCAACTTCGCGACTACTCGGGAGTCTGGCGGCCCGATGCAGGCGAGCAGACACGCGGGGAGCGCCACCGCGGATGTCAGCGCGAGGCGAAGCGCGCAACGTCTTCTAGCGTGCGAGCCACACGCTCAGGTCGAGCGGATCGTCAGTCCATCGTGATGACGACCTTGCCCTGGTGATGCCCGGCACCGAAATGCCGAAAGGCGTCGCGCGCCTCGCTGAGACGATAGGGCCCGTCGAGCCTAGTCACCGCCAGATCGAGGTTGCCGCCACCGCGGCGCGCGCTCTCCACTTCACCTCGTCCACACCGCGGATGAGGAGCCATCCGCTCGTCGCGATCACTCCAGCGACCGCGAAGAACCCGAAGAGCGCGATCCCAATCAACGCCTGGGAGACGAGCGGCGGCCAGAGGTAGGTGAGCCAGCCGAGTCCGGAAACTATCCACAGCACACCGAGAAAGCGCGGGAGGAATCCGGACGTGAACACCAGCCAGCCCCGGAGCACCATCTCGAACCCAAAGAAAATGAGTCCGATGTTCGCCCCTTGGTTATTGAGCTTGATGAAGGCGAGAGACAGCGCCTCCAGCTGCGCCGGCTGGATTGCCGAGAGATACGGCGCTCCACCGAGCAGGATCAGCGGTGCGTAGTAGAACAGGCGCGCGAACGTCTTGATGCCGCAGCCGGTCAGTCCCATGATCGCGGAGAGGCGCGCAACGCTCCGGTTGACGGGCTTCAGCAGGTCGTAACACACCGCGGACACCCCGACCTGCGCGATCATCTCGAGTATGAAGATCGTGAAGCCAAGCCGGTACAGTGACTGGTTGGCGAGAATGTTGGCCGCCGTCCTCGCGGCGTCGTCGAGAACGACCAGCCGGTCGCCGATGAAGCCCTGGGCGGTGACTCCGGCGATGAGGGCGAACACACAGAGCGCAGCGAGAATTCGCCCTCGTGTGCTTGGTGAGGTTTCGGCCATCGGATGTGTCATATGTGATTCCCATGCGGTGCCTGCGATCGTCGCTGTCTGTCAACGATCCCGACGAACGCAAAGCGAGCTTCGACTCCTCCGCAGCATCGTTGAGGGCTGGCTCATGGCCGCTGTCGCTCGAAGAACGCCCAAATCATTTCCGGTGCGTTCGGTTCTTTCGGCGATGGGCCCAACAGTCGCGGATGGCGGCGGTACGGCTGGGGCATGCCGTGTCCGCCACCATGAACGGCAACGAGCTCCACTTCCCTGGAGTCGTCACGCCATAGCACCTGCTCGACGCGAATTCCCTCTGCCACGAGGGTCTCTGTCGTTTCACCCGCGCCGGCCAAGTGATTGAGGTCCCCGAAATGCTGGGCTGACTGCCGCGACGACATCACATTGCCGTACTTGTAGGAGAACCCCAGCAGGTTGACCTCGCCCCCATCAAAGGGAACCAGGGGATCTTCGGTGCCGTTGATGATCATGACCGAGGACGTTCCACTCGGTGAGGGCTTGCATTTGAAGTTGTCCGAGGTATGCACGTTGGCCGACACCGCCGCAACCGCACGAAACCGGGCAGGCGCTTCGAGTGCAAGGCGGAACGCCATGAAACCGCCACGAGAGCCGCCGGCCGCGAACGTGCGACTCGGGTCAGTCCCGATCTCCATGACGAGCCGGTCGACCACATCGGTCAGGAACCGCACATCGTCGATGCCGGACCCGTCCGCGCTGTCATCTCCGACGGTGCCGCACGCGTTCCAATCACCCCCGGGCGCAAGCGCATCGGGATAGACGACCGCAAAGTGATGTTCGTCGGCGAGGCGGTCGAACGCATACCCCGTTTCGAGCCGCATCTGGACACCGTTCTCACCCGAGCCGTGCATCACGACCACCAGCGGCGCTCCTCGCACCAGGCCCCGCGGTGCATAGGTCCAGTACGTCCGCGTCAAGCGGTTGACGACAATGCTGTCTTTCTTGAACGTACCCGTGAGTGGTGGGATCTCGACCGCTGGCGTATAGACGAAGTAGCCGAAGAGCGCCACACCGACGCCGAAAATCGCGAGGAAGCCCCAAAGGATGACGCGCACGATACGCAGAACTGCCTTCACGGGGTCGCTCCCGCCCGCGACACGCGCATTCGCGACTTGAATCGCACGCGGATCAGCCAGAAGGCCATCAACAGCAAGGGCACGAGCACCGGCACGAAGAGCCAGGGCGAGCCCCGCATGGTGGCGGGCATCACCCTCTGCTGTCCCAGGAAGAACGAGCCGGACGCGATGGTGAGCGCTGCGCTCATGCGCCAGAGATGACGCGCGATCCGCGCGACACCAGAGATACTGCCTCGCCGGATCATCCTGATGTCTCCGGCGGCGGCGAGCCCTCCCACGATCGTGAACACGAAGTAGGCTTGCGGCGGTGTATCGCCAATCGTTCCGGTGGGGCTGTTGCTGGCCATGACGATGAAGGATGCGCCTGCCGCGACGACCGCCAGCGCGAGACCGAGTCCGGCCTGTTCGGAGCGCCCGATGGGGCCACCCTTGCGCTGGACCGCCAACCATCCCGTGGCGACCAGGTAGAAGGTCAGGACGCCGGCGAAGACGTTGGGCATCGATGGCACAGGCAGAAAGGGCGATGCGGCCGCGCCGATCGTGGCCATCGTCAGCATCGAAACGAGGAATACCGTTCCCGCAAGGCGATGCATGCGTCCGCCTTTGCGAGAGAGCAATGCGACCGCGCCGGAGATGATCCCCAAGGTCCCTCCGGCGATATGAAGAAACAGGATCAGGTTCGCGGCGGCGAAGAGCCACCAGGGACCACCGGCGGCGACTTGAAGAATCATGCTGTCATCTCGTCAATCCCTCAGAAGGCTGCCGACGCGGCGGCTATTGATGTCTCAGCGCGCACAGCGGATCGATCCGTGACGAGCGCCAGGCCGGCACGATTGTCGCAACGATGACGCCGCCGAGCACGACCGCCAGCGCCTGCGCGAAGGAGACGCCGTCGGTGGCGCCGACGCCGTACAGGACGCTGCCGACCAGTCTCGTGACGCCC
>JANMDX010000097.1:0-11003 GCA_031376505.1 Acidobacteriota bacterium | reverse complement strand
CGTCCACTTCCTGCCGGAGTGTGGCATCGGCCAGCCAGTGCGGCTCAACGACGCGCAGCACGTTCGCGCCGGCAAGGTCGCGCTGCAGGCCGTCGAAAAGCTCGCGCGCGCTCGGGGATGCACACTGCAGTTCCGGCTCGCCCAGCCAATAGTCGTCGAGCACCATCGCCGGCGCGCTGGGCGTCTGGGTGCGGAGGTAACGCATGTAGAGGCTGGCGCACGCCAGCTCGAACACGCGCGTGTCGGGGGCCGTCTTGAGCAGCAGCAGATCGCGACGGTTCATCAGAGGCCTCTACGCCTGGTCTCGACGCCTAGGCGCGTCCGGCCAGTTCCTTGATGGTGCGCCGCACGAGGTTCCGCGTCAGCGGCACCTTGTAGGCGTTCTGCGACAGCGGACGGGCGCCAGCGATGGCCACCTCGCCGGCCTCTCGCAGCACGGCATCCGTGATCTTCTGGCCGGTCAGCACCTTCTCCACCGCCGGCAATCGCCACGGAATCGGGGCGACGCCTCCGAGCACGACGCGCGCGCTGCGCACGACGTCGCCGTTCATCTCTAGCACCACGGCCGCACTCACGACCGCGTGCGTCCACGCCTCGCGGTCCATCAGCTTCTTGTAGGTGCTGCGCACGCCCGGCTTCGCTGCCGGTATCTGCACGGCCATCAGCACCTCGTCACCTGCAAGTGCGTTCTCTTTCGCGGCGTTCTGCCGAGGCGAGGTGAAGAACTCCGGCGCGGCGAGCCTGCGGTCGCCACTGGGCCCGCTGATGCTGAACGTGGCGCCGAGCGCCATCAGGGCCGGTGCCGTATCCGACGGATGCACGATGAAACTGGGCCCGCCGCCGAAGATGGCGTGGAACTCGTTCTCGCCCGCCACCGAGAAGCACCGGTTGCCGCCGGCCTTGTAGCAGGGGAAGCCGTTGCGGAAGTACCAGCACCACGGACGCTGGCACACGTTGCCAGCCAGCGTGCCGACGTTGCGAATCTGCGGCGTGGCCACGGCTTCGGCCGCCTCTGCCAGCACCGTGTACTCACCGCGCACGGTCTGGTCGCGACTGAGCGCGTCGAGCGTAATCAGTCCGCCGATCGACAGCCCCGCTACCGACCGGTCGACCTGGTCGGCGCCCTTGATTGACGTCAGGCGGATGACGACGTCCGGCGTCACGATCTGGTCCTTCACGAGCGCCAGCAGGTCACTGCCGCCGCCGGCAAACGACGCGCGGCGTCCGTCGGCTGCCACCTGCCTCGCCAGCGTCGTCGCATGGCGCGCATCGCGGGCGTTCACGTTCGTGAATGCCTTCATGCGCGTGCTCCAAGCGCGGTCATGATGCGCGACCGCGTAATCGGCGTGTCTTTCATGCGCGTGCCGATGGCGTTGAAGATGGCGTTGCCGACGCAGGCCGGCGCCAGAATGATTCCGGCCTCGCCGATGCTCTTGGCGCCGAACGGCCCGTAGCCATCGTCGTTCTCGATGAAGGTCACCTCCACGTCGGGCGCATCGAGGTGGGTCGCGACCCTGGCACCGTAGTAGCCACACGTCAGCGGCTGGCCGGAACGGCGGTCGTAGACCATGTCTTCGTGCAGCGCCATGCCGATGCCCTGGATGACCGCGCCCTGAATCTGCCCCTTCGCGCTGAGCGGATTCATCAGGCGGCCCGAGTCGTGCACCGTCGTGTACTTCGTGACCCGCACGTCGCCCAGCTCCGTGTCGACCTCGACTTCGCAGAAGTGAGCGCCAAACGACGCCCGCACCTTGCCCTCGAGCCGGGGATTGGGCGAGGCCGAGGCGATGTACACCTGGTCGCCAGCCGGCAGTCCTTTGTCTGCAATCTGCTTCTGCAGGTCGCGCACGGCTTCCACCACGGCAGTGCCGGTCATGATCGTCGTTCGGCTGCCTGATTCGCCGACCGAGTACGGACAGCGGTCGGTGTCGCCCGACACGACGGCCACCTTCGACAGCGGCACGTCGAGCGCCTCGGCGGCAATCAGCCCCATCGTGGTCTTGGCTCCGGCCCCCACATCGGTGACGCCGACAAACAGGGTGTACTCGCCCATCGCATCCAGGCGCAGCACGGCGCTGCTCATGCCGAGCCCCGACCTGAACAGCATGTAGGTCATGCCGGCGCCGCGCTTGATCGGTCCGGAGTCGGCACCCGGCGTGGTCTGGCGGCGCGCCTTCCAGTTGAACAGCTCCGCGCCGCGGCGCACACACTCCTCGAGGGTGTAGTTCGTGTAGGGCACCTCATCACGCGACATCCGCGACATGTTCTTCAGGGCGAAGTCGACCGGATCCATCTGCAGCTGGTGCGCGACGTCGTCCATCATCGACTGCATGCCGAAGAAGCCCTGCGGGTACTCTGGGCCGCGGAAGTTCGCCGACACCGTGCGATTGGTGTACGCCGGGCTGATGGAGAGATCGGTGTTGGGGCACTTGTAGAGCTCGATGCCGGCCATCGTTCCGGAATTCTTCCGGTACGGGCCCATGCCGCTCACGCCCCGCAACTGAATGGCCGTCAGCGTGCCGTCCGCCGCGGTGCCTACCGTATAGTTCTGCGTCGTTGGCCAGCGCCCGTGCACGCCGATGAAATCGTCCTTGCGGGTGTATTCGAGCTTCACGGGCACGCCGGCGTCCTTCGCCAGCATGGCGGTAATGAGGTCGGCGTCCTGGTTCTGGTTCTTGTTCCCGAAGTTGCCGCCCATGAACTCGACGACGACGCGGACCTTGTCTTCCGGGATGCCCAGGTCGCGCGCCATGTCATGCCGGCAGTTGGCGATGCCTCCGGTCGGCGTGTAGACCGTCAGCCTGTCGCCGTCCCAGTGCGCGACGCAGGCCCGTGGCTCCATCTGCGCGTTGTGGACGAAGGCCGTCGTGTAGCGACCCTCGAAGACCCGCGCCGACGTCTTCAGCGCCTCGGCGACGTTGCCGCGACGCGCGCTGATCGGCTGGGTTTCGTTCCGGTTGTTCGGCGAGAGGTTCCCTTCCGGCCAGATCTTCGGGGCGTCCGGCTTCAGCGCGTCGTTCATGTCGAGCACAAACGGCAGTTCCTCATGCTGGACCGTGATGAGCGACAGCGCTTCTTCCGCGACATGGCGATCGACTGCGGCCACGGCCGCCACCGGTTCGCCGACAAACCGCACCGGGTTGTTGAAGGCGTAGCGGCGCTGTGTGGTGATCTTCTTCACCTCGTCGTTGTACTGCTGGCCGCCAGCGATGGATCCGGCGCCCCACACCACGCGGCAGTTCTCATGCGTGAGGATGCTCTTCACCCCCGCGAGCGCCTTTGCCTTCGACACATCGATCGACATGATGCGCGCATGCGGGTACGGACTGCGCAAGATGCGCGCAAACAGCATGTTGGGCAGCACGACGTCGCGGGTGTAGCGCGCCTTCCCAGTCGCGCGGTCGAGGGCATCGATGCGCGGCGTGGGGTGGCCGAGTGTCTTCAGCGCGGACAGCCTCTGACGGGTGTCGTTCTGCCCGCTCATGCGGCACCTCCGGTCCGCGGCGACTCCACGGGCGAGGTCCGACCCTCTCCGACCGCCACCACGGCCTCGACATAGCGGTTGTAGTTCGAGCAGCGGCACAGGTTGCCGACGAGCGCCGCCTTGACGTCGTGCGGCGTGGGGTGGGGATTGCGATCGAGCAGCGCCACGGCACTCATCAGTTGCCCGGACGTGCAGAAGCCGCACTGCGGCGCATCGTGTGCGATGAACGCCCGTTGCAGCGGGTGCAGCTGGCCGTTGCGCGCCAACCCTTCGACCGTGGTCACGCTGCGGCCATCGGCCCACACGGCCAGCGAGCTGCATGCGTAGACCGGCTTGCCATCGAGGAGGACCGTGCAGGCGCCGCATTCGCCGCGCTCGCAGCCGAGCTTCGTGCCGGTCAGCTTCAGCTGGTCGCGGAGCAGGTCGGCCAGCGTCCAGCGGTCCTCCACCTCGACGCGCTGCGCCGAGCCGTTCACCGTCACGCTGATGGTCGTCTTCGGCACCGCATTCGGAGGGCCGGCGGACGGCTGAGCGGCAGCGGCGGGCGCGGTCGCGGCAAGCACGAGAGCCGCACTGGCGCCTTCGAGAAATGCACGTCGACTGATGTCCGAAGTATCCCGTTCACGTGGATCGTCGTCGTGGAGATCGTCCATGGGCTGCGTCCTTGAAGAAGCGAGCGTGTCGCCGATAGTAGGTCAGTTCAGACGTTTCCAGCCTACGGCTGAGTGCCGGGAACTCGAAACGTCGTGATGTCGGGCGGCACGATCCGTCGCTCCGCCGGCTTGGTGAGCTGTGGCACCCAGTCGTACGGGACGCGTTGCGCCCGGTAGACACGATTGGTGCGGCTGCCGTTTTCCAGGTCGAAAAATGGACTCACATATTCCCACACGATCTCCTTCGCGGCCGTCACCTCGAACAGCCGGCCATCCGCCCCTTCGTCGATGAGCGTGTTGCCGTTGGGCAGACGCTGCGCGGAGCTCACATAGTGGCTCGCAAACAGGAAGCGTTCCTGACCGCCGACCGAGTACTCCCAGATCTTCTCGAAGGTCACCGGGTTGAGTTCGAGCACCCGCGAGTCGATGCGCGCCACGGCATTGGTGCCGTTTGGCGCTACTGGATTGCTGTCGCCGTATCCGGCCGGCCCGCCGTTGTCGAAGACCAGCAGATTCCCGGCGCCGGGCAGTCCCTTGGGAATGAGATGGGGGTTGTGCTGGCCGATGATCTGGCCGAGCGTTTTCAGGGCAGGCGTGTCCCGATAGTCGGGACCCATGCGCCAGACGAAGTTGCCCGTGGCGCGGTCGATAATGGCCATGATGTTCGTGTTGCGGCTGCTGATGAGAATGTTGTCCGGGCGAAAGCGCTCGTCGCCTGCGTCGTACCACTTATTGGCTCCGACATACGCGGCGGCATTCACATGCAGCCAGTCGCCGGAGCCGCGAGCGGCGGTCCAGGTCGGGGAACGATGGATGGCGTTGCGCGCCGACTCACTGAAGCCAAACGCATCGAGGTGGTCGCTGGCAAGCCACTGCCATTCGACCATGCCGTCCCAGCTGACTTCGATGAGCCCATCGTCTTCGAGCAGCTTGTCGCTGATCTCGGGCTTGGTCACGTTCTTATGGGTCAGGATGAGCGTGCGGCCGCCGTCGGTTCGCGGCAAGGCGCCCGGGGCAAAATATCCGACGGCGCTCCCTTCCCGCTGCCAGTCGTGATGCTGTCGCGCCATCCAGGCGCTCGGCTTCCCCGTCTGCTCGACCAGCTCGGTGTGATCGAACTTCCAGACGACCTCTCCCTTCCAGTTCACCTGCAGGAGCGCAAAGGCCTCTTGATGCGGACGCCGCCGCGCGGACCCGCCGATGAGGTCGCCGCCAGGCAGCAGACGAAACGGGCCCGGGACGGCCGCCACTTCGGGCCAGCGGCGGAGCAGGTTGCCGTTCATGTCGATCATCACGGCGCCCTGTTCGTTCGGCGTGTCGAACACGGTGTACCCGCTCAACGCCTTCGCCGGGTCGTAGATGGTCGTGCCGGTGGGGTAGATGGACGGCGCCGTGAAGAGCAGCTGCGTCGCGAGGACGAGGGCCACAACGGCCAGTAGACGTCTCATCGAGATACCTCTTTCAGCGTGGTAACCGGAGCGGCGCCGTCAAAGAGCGTGAGCGTGCGGGGCCGCTCGCGCGGTGTCGAGGTGTGCGCCACGGCGCGCATCATAGTCGAAAGGGGACCGCGTGACGCGCACCAGACAGCTGGAGACGCTGGTCGAGGATTCTCGTTATGATGTCCCGGCGTCCCGGCCGCTGCGCCTGGTGTTTCGCCGCGACAGCAACCCCGTCCACGATCTGGCAGACCATGAAGATCAAGGCCGACGGTATTGACATCGAGGTTGAAGACGGCGCAAACACCTATCCTTGGGCCAACGACTGGGAGAACCGCCATGAAACCCGCTGTCGTCGTCATTGGCGCAGGCATCAACGGTCTGGTCGCCGCGCACTACCTCCGGAAAGCCGGCTGCCCGGTCACCCTGCTCGAACGGGCCGAACGGGTCGGGGGCGCATGCCTCTCCGGGGTTGCGTCCATCAACGGCCATACACAGCGCTACGCCCTCGGGGCCTCCGTGCTCGGCCTGATGCCGGATTTCATCTTTCGGGACACCGGCCTGGCGGAGCGGCTCGAGACCTTCGTGCCGAACCTGGCCAAGCGCGTCTATTTTCCCTCGAAAGATGCCAGCGCCTGGATCCACCGCGACCGGCACGAGCTCGATCGGGAGCTGAAATCCCGGTGGGGCGAGCGCGGCGATGTCGCCGGTTTTCGCGCCGATGAGGCGCGGGTCGTGGCCTACCTGCAGGAGGGCTACCGCAGCGCCACACCGCCCACGCTTGCCACCGCCCGCGACCATCTGGGCGACCCGCTTACCGGGCTGTGGATCAGCGGCAGTGCCTTCGACCTGCTCAACCATTACTTCACCGCAGAGCACACCAAAATCTACATGGGGATGACGGTGACCGAAAGCGGACCGGTCTCGCTCCACGAGCCGTACTCTGCCTTCACCCTGCCGGTGATGGACTCCGGTTCCGTCTTCGATGGCTACTACGGCTTCGTCAAACCGGGTATCTGGCGGGTGACCGAAGAGCTGGCGCAAATCAATCGGGAGATCGGCGTCGACATCCGGCTCGGCGCCCAGGTCGAGGCGGTGGATCCCGAGCGCGGCATCGTTCACTACCTCGCGGATGGACGCGCCCACACAGCGCCGTTCGACCACCTCCTGATGGCGACCGACCCGCTGAGCGCTGCGCGATTTGTAGGCGATGCCGCGATGACCGGCGCCGTCGAGCGCAACCGGTTCCTCGGCAGCAGCGGCAAGCTGACGCTGATGTTTCGCCGTCCGGTGCGCTGGAAGGAAGAAGCGACGGCCGACGGCGGTGACACGGTCTTCCGCTTCATCTTCGTGGTCGAGTCGCTGGCCGATTTCGAGCGGGCCACACTTCGGGTGACAGCGGGCGAGGCCGACTACGAGCCGGGGTTCATCCAGATCTACTGCGAAGGCGCCGCGATGCGTCAGCTCGGCCTGACAGAGCCGTTTGACCGTTTGACATTGTTCTTCAAAAATGTGGCGCTCAATCAGCGGGGCGAGGCGCTGCCGGAGGTAGCAGCGGCGCTCAAGGCACACGTCTTCGCCCACATCGCCAACCCGGAAGACTGCGTCTGGAGCCGGCTCTTGCTGCCGAAAGATCTGCAGCAGCTGTTTCTCTTTCCCGGCGGCAACATCGACCACACCATGCTGGTTGGGGGGCAGACCTTCTTTGAACGGCAATACGCCGCTGATCCTGAACGGCATTTCTATCAATTTGGCCGGTGGGCCAACCTCGCCTATTGCGGGGCTGGCTCCTATCCCTGCGGCTCGATCGCCGGTACGCCCGGATACATGTGTGCGCAACAGCTCCTGCGGGAACTGGCGCCGAGCGCTGTTGCTTCGCTCTAGCATCGAGCCACTGAAGGCGCCGGGCATCTTCACTGGATAGACGCCCGGAGTTTCTCAGGAGCACGCCGTCAGACTTGCCTCCGGCCGCCTCTGCGCGATTTCCGGCGATACGCCGACCGACGTTTCGACGCGCGCGATGCCGGACGCGCATCACCCGGCACCACTCGCACCATCCGGGCAGGGCCGCTGAGCCCCACGGGCGCTCGGCCCTGGAAGTCTGCCACGACCGAGAGCCGGCCACCCTGGGCCTCGACATCGTCGCGCAGGGTGGCGAGCCGGCTGTCGCGGCGCGGGTAGCGATGCGCCGGCGACGGACCGGACTGAGAGGTGGCCCAGCCGGCCAGGCGCACGCCTGGAGCCATGTGTGATTGGACGGACTGCGCGCCGCGGCGGCGCCATCGAAACGACACGTCCCTGCTGGCGCGCGCACTTGTGGCGTCCTCGATCTACCACATCACGCTGCTGCCGCCAGCGCCAAAGCCCCTGCTGGTCGAGGCCACGTATCGCCGTGGCGCCGGCTGCCGGCGATGGACAGCGCGCTCAGCCGCTAGGGGCGCGCCGGCTTCTTGAACGTGCTGGGCTTCACCTTCGGGTTGATCTTGACCGTCTCGATGGCCCACGCCTCGGTGGCGCGTCCATCGGTCGAGACGTCGATCTGGTGCGGCACCATCACGCCGTCCACCTTCTTGAACCCAGACAGGTGCATGGCGACGGTGGCCAGCTTCGTCGGCTGACTGGCGGTGGTGCGCACCCCGGCCGGCGCGACGGGCGCCACCAGCCGCACTTGCTGGTACTGCACCATCAGCGGCAGGTGGGTGCCGGGGTCGATGATGTAGCGGACGGGACGACCGGCCTCGTCGGTGGTCTCCAGCACGTCAGCGGGACCATCGGGTGATTCCGCGCGACCGGCGCTGGTGAAGGGGCGATCGGTGTCGGCGAAGAACGTCAACGACCAGCGCTGCAGATCCATCTTCATCCGCCGAACTCGCGCCGCGGCGATCTGATCCGCAGTCAGGGCGGAATCCGCAGCAGCCCCATCGGCCTGACTGTCGTCGTCGCCGTGCTGGCCGTCATGGTCCCAGCCGCCGTGATCCCCGGACGCACCGCCGCCTGGACCGTGCCCGCCGCCGCCATGATCGAACCCGCCACCCCCGCCACTCGCACCGCCGCCGCTCACGACGTCGTCCCACACCTGTGTGCCGTCAAAGGTCGTAATGCGTTCGGTGGTGGTGAAGAACCTCGACTCCTCGGAGCGGCGCAGCTTGTCGGGGCGCACGAGCAGCAAGGCCACGTAGCTTTCTCTCGACCGCGGACCGACGATCCGCTTGGACGGTCCCTCGGCGCTGATCGCCTTCACCGCGGCAAGCGCCTCGTCTCCGCCGAGGGCGGTGCGTACCTGCGCAAGCAAGGTCGTCACGCGGTCTTGGGCCGTCACTGGCGTGACCGCCATCTGGTTGCCGATGACGACGATTGCCACTACAGCCATCGTGGCTGCCACGAGCGTCGTTCTTGTCGACATCGATTTCCTCCGTTGTGCGGGTGCGATGGACGCGACTGCCGAGCGGTCAGCTTACACCTGAATCTTGCGCGTGCGGCGCTGGATGTGCCGGCTGGCGCTGCTCGTATCCGGTCAGGAGCAACGACTGCCCCGCGCGTGCGGCCTCCCAGTGGTAGTGCTCGCTGCCGGGCACCGACGTGGCTATCGCCAGCAGTTCTTCTGGCGTGTAGGCGCGCAAGGCCGACACCGTGCCGTCCCACGCGAAGAGCGCAGGAATGGCGGGCACGAGATACGTCCACAAAAGGCGTGACCAACGGAAGGGCCGGGCCAGCGGCACGAGCAGCAGCGCCACCACGAACAGCAGCAGCAGGTTCGGCACGGCTGCCACCGGCGCCAACCATGCGGGCAGCCTGCGCATCACCGGCGACGCAGCGACGTCGACAAACGCCAGCGGGGCGCGCGCCGCCACCGCGGACTGCAGAATCGTCCGCACGGTTGCAGGGGGGAAATGGTGCAGTGCACTGAACATCGTGCGAATCGCGGGAGCGTGCGACGGCACGTCGAGCGCGTCGATGGGGTCGGGCAGATACCGCACCGTGGCATCCGCCAGCGCCGCCACGCGCTGCTGCGCGGCTTCGTTTGGATGACGGTCGCTGAGCGTGATCTGCTCGGGACCTTGGCCGCGCGCCACCAACTCGGCGCGTATCGCCAACGCGCCCCCGCCGCCGCCGGAGCAGACGTCGAACCAGCGCCGATTCCCGACCGCCTCCATGAAGGCGGCGAGTCTCGGTGCCAACGGAAGGTACACGCCGGCCTTCGCCGTGAGGACGTCGAGCACGTCGGTGGCTCCGTCCCGCAACGTGCGCGGCACCCAGGGTTGGTCTTCCAACTCGACCAGTTGCAGGCGGTTCATCAGGGACTGTCGTGCGATTACCGATTATCATCGAACGCCGAGGCGCCCCCACGCCACCTGCCGGCGAGTCGCGGTAAGGTTAGGTCGCCATGCTGACCGACACGCTGTGCACGCGCTGCGGGCTGTGCTGCGACGGCACGTTGTTTGGCGACGTCGAGTTATCTGGACCCAGAGAGTCCGCACGCCTCGAGGTCCTGGGTCTGGATGTCGATACCGACGACGCCGACGCCGAGCTGCTGGCGCTGCCGTGCGGCGGGCTGCGTGGCACACGCTGCAGCGTCTACGCGCATCGGCCACAGTGCTGTCGCACGTTCGAGTGTCGTCTGCTGCAGAAGGCCCAGCGCGGCGTGGTCACCACGGAGCTGGCGCTCGCGCGGATTGCGCAGGCGCGGATGCAGTTGCGACACGTAAAGGCGCTGCTGTCGAAGATGGAAGCGCGCCCGGTTCGGCTGCCGCTCGCGGAGCGCGTGGCCGATGCGATTGCCAGCACGGCCACAGGCTCCGCCGCGGTTCGCCGCAAGACGGTGCTCGAGACGGCAATGGGCGCACTGACGCACACCATTCGAACGACGTTCCTTGACTAGGGATTCAGCTCTGCGCGCGCCGCGCGCGCGGCCGTGGTGACGAAGTTGGCCAGGAAGCGCGCCATCCGCTCGAGCCCCGGTGCCGAGATCACCTCGAGCACTTCGCCGGTGGTGTGGTAGAGCGGCGGCGCCTGCATCACGCTCACTTTGGCGACCTTCAGATCGGTCCAGCCGCCGGTTTCGCCACTCTGGAACGTGGAGCGCTCGGCGATGAAGTTCACGCCGTAGCTGGCGGGCCCGCCGTCGATGAGCGACTGCAGGAAGGGCGCGTTGCTTGTGACGCCCACCGCGATCGGTGCTTCCCCTGAATCCGCCACGGCCTGGCGGTAGCCATCCGCGGAGGTGGTGCGCGCAGGCGAGAAGTTGCGCTGCGCCACGTGCTCGATGTTCACGAGCATCACCGCCTGCTCGGCCAGATCCGGATTGGCGGTCACGAAGCTGCGCGGCCCGTTGATGCCGGGTGTGTGATGGCCGGCGCTGGCCACGAACACCAGCGTGCGCTCGGGCGGCGTGGCGGCCTTGCCGTAGTGCCGCGCCAGCGCCACGAGCAC
>JANMDX010000088.1:0-1715 GCA_031376505.1 Acidobacteriota bacterium | reverse complement strand
GGATGGCCTTGGCCAGGTGTTCCAGCGCCTGGTCGGCGTCGCCAAGGTACAAGAGGCAGGCTCCCACGGCCGATCGAGTGAGGTACTTCAGGAACGGCTCGGCCAGCAGTGGCTCGAGACGGCTTCGGTACGCCCGAATGTTGCCTGTCCGCGCAGCCTCGAGATAGCTCCGATGGCGGTTGTGGTCCCACAACGCTCGATGGTTGCCGCTGCGTGTGGCCGTCGTGGCCAGTTCGGGCAACCGCTCGTCACACACGGTGAACTGGCCGCGAATAATCGCCGGCGTGGTCAAGTTCACGAGCAGATTGGCTCGCTCCCACACCAGCTCCGCAGCCACGAGCGGCAGAGCAATTTGGGCGGTCGCCTGCGCGGCCTCGAACTCACCACACAGCGTATGACACAAGCTCCTGTCGGACTGGACCCGTCCCAGAACGTTGGGATCGGCCAGGTGCTCAGCGATGACAGCGGCTTCGGCCATGGCCTGCCATGCCTCGTCGAGATACGCCGGAGACATACGGACCACCGCCATCCACGACAGCAATGGGGCCCGTTCGCGCGCGGCATGCATCGAGAGCGCGTGTAGTCCGCGGGTCAAGAACGACAAGCCTTCGGTGAGCTGCCCGCGCCACACGAAGCAGTCCGAAGCGCTCCTGGCGCCGCGGGCAATGCCGACGTCGTCCTTGGTCGTACTGTAGATTGTCAGCGCCCGATCGAACGCCGTCACCGCGTCGTCGTAGCGCTGCAGTCCGGCGAGCGCCTCGCCACGATGCTCGTGTGTTTCGCCGAGCAGGGGATCAGACTCTGGCAGCTCGAGGCCCAGCATCTGTTCGAACGTCGCCAGCGCCTCTTCGAACGCGCCCGCCGCCAGGGCGCGCCGGCCGGCCATCACCAGGAACGTCGCCGTGCGACGACTGTCGGCGGCGGCGCCGGCCTGGTACAGGTGATGCGCCAGCGCCGACGCGTGGCTCTCGAGCGAGGCCGCCCGCAGGTGCTCCAGTGCGTCGGCGACCTTCAGGTGCAGCCGCTGCCGGCGCGGCAGCGACAGGGTCGTGACGAGCGTCGTGCGAATCAGCTCGTGCACGAACCCGTAGCGCACGCTCCGTTGGCTGGCGTCTGCTGCCACGAGCTGCGCGCGTTCGGCCTCTTCCAGCGCGTCGAGCACCGCGTCGTCCGGGAGCTCGGCGACGGCCTCCAGCAGGTCGAGCGGAAACGTGCGGCCGATGACGGCGCCGGCGGTGAGCACTTTGCGCGCCTGCTCACCGAGCCGGCCGAGCCGGCGGCCAATCACCAGGCGCACGCCTTCGGGCACCTCGATCGTGTCCACGCGCAAGTCCGCCTTCCAGGCGCCGCTCCCGTCGAAGAGTTTCCCTTCCTCGGACAGGTGCTGGTACACCTCCTCGACGAAGAAGGGATTGCCTTCGGTTTCTCGGAACACGGCCGTCACCAACCCGGAGGGTGGCGCCGAGCCGCTCATCTTCGTGAGCAACTCCTGCACGCTCGACTCCGGCAGCCGCCGCAGGGCGATTCGCGTGGCCAGGCGCTGGCGCAGGAACGATTCCAGCGCCTTCGCAAACGGCCGCGTCACGTCGAGTTCCACGTCGCGGTAGGTCCCCACGACGAGGACGCGCATCGTGGGCAGGTGCGGCGCCAGATGCTCCAAGAGCTGCAACGTCGACTCGTCGGCCCAGTGCAGGTCGTCGAGCAAGAGGACCATC
>JANMDX010000062.1:0-2088 GCA_031376505.1 Acidobacteriota bacterium | reverse complement strand
GCGGCCGACGGTTGTGATCGACGAGTACTCGAATGTCACGTTTCAAGAAGAGCTTGCGGCATACCTGAAGCGCCAAACGGCCGGCACGCCGCAGACGATCCAGTCGGTGCGATTTGCCCAGAGCAGCAAAGATAGACTGATCCAGCTCGCCGATCTAGTGGCCGGTGCCGTCCGAGCATCTGCAATGGGAAATCACGTTCCGCTGCGAGAGATCGAACATCAGTCGATCGGGCTCTCACATTGGCCCCCGGGAGCGGACTGACGTTCATGATCAGATCAGCCGCGATGGGATCCTCCGCCAGACGTTGCCGGCTACGCGGGCAGCGATGCTCGAACGCGCTGAACCCCGGCACGTGCCAGATGCTGTGGTCTCGTGGGTTGTAGTAGTTCGCGTTCAGCCTGCGCTCGTGCAACCACCTCCGCACGCGCGCTCCGCTTGTGGCTCTCGACAAGTGGGGTGCTTTGCCGTCACATGCCCGGCGAACATCTCGCGTAGGTCGAGGCGCACGCCGCGAAAGTCGCCGCACCGCGCGCATCGCTCCAGTGCACCTGGCCCTGCGGCAACGCCACGGAAGTTGTCCATTCCTGCGGTCGAGGGCTCACCGCGTCCCGCGCGGCGTGGGTCGGAGCCCCGCAGGCTACTTCCTCTTCGCGCAGACCACTGTCCGCGGCTCGCGCTCCCACTGCCGCGGACGCGGAACCGGCCTGCGCCACCACGCAGGGTCGCTGAAGCACCGCCCGCACCTTATGTAGCAACCGCCAGATCCACTGCGGCAGCCTACGGACCTTGTCCGGCCGCACATCGGCTCCCGGCCGCGGGCGCGCGGACTCACTGGCGCAGTGCCCGGACCTCCCGTAGCGCCGGGCGGAGTTGCGTGCGGACGACGCGATCCAGTGGTCAAGACCATGCGAGGTAGGCACCAGAATCTCGGACTCACTTCCCCGGTCCGCGGACAGGTCTTTCGACGGGCTACGAAGTGGCGTCTAGTCAACCACTTGCAGGTCCGCGCTACTGCGGCGGGAACCCCGCGGGGTGGGGACCGTAGGTCCGCGGGTTCCGGAACCTGCTCCCGTAGGTGCTTGCAACTGTTGTGCGGCAGCGCATGTGGGTCGCGCGGTTCCTCTACTAGGATTCGCCGTATGTTGCCAGCGGCCGAGATGGCCTTTGGACCCTACCTGCTCGACTCGCGCACCAGGTCGCTCTCTCGCGGCGGTGAGCCCGTCGGGTTGTCGCCGCACGAATTCGAGGTGCTGCACCTGCTCGTGCGCCGTCCGAACGTGGTCGTGTCGAAGGATGCCCTGATCCAGGCCGGGTGGCAGGACACGGCCGTGGGCGACAACAGCCTCGAAAAGCTGGTGGGGAAGCTCCGCCGGCAGCTCGATGCGGGTCACCTGAATCGCTACATCAAGACGGTAGCGCGACAGGGGTATCAGTTCGTTGGGCCAGTGCTGGCGGTCGAAACACAGACGGCCGCCTCGGACCTCGAGTTGCTGCTCGCGCCGCACCGCTCGTTCACCGAAGGCCGCGTGGCCCTGGAATCGCTGCAGTGCCACCGCATCAGCACGGCCCGGGCCACGTTCGAGCAACTGCTCCAGCAGCATCCCGCTGACGCCGCGTATCAGATCGGCATGGCCAACGCGTGCGCGATGCAGTTCGAATCCACCCGCACCGACCCGGCGCCGGATGCCACGGCACTGCGGCTGGCCGAGTCGCACGCGCTGAACGCCTGTCATATTGATCCGCACCTGGCCGAAGCCTGGGCCACGCTGGGCTTCGTGCTGGAACGCACCGGCCGGCGCGCCGATGCGCTGGCCGCGCTCGAGCGGGCGGTGGCGCTGGAGCCCGACAACTGGCGCCATCAGGTGCGCCTGGCGCTGGGCAGTTGGGGCGAAACGCGGCTGCGCGCCGCGCGGCGGGCGCTGGCGCAGTGTCCGCAGCTGCCGCTGGCGCATTGGCTGGCGGCCACCGTGTTCGTGGCGCGCAGTGCCCTCGGCCACGCCGAGCGCGACGTGGACCGCGGCCTCGCGGTGGCGGCGGTGGAATCTCTCGAGGCCGCGCCCTACTCCATGGTGGCGCTGCACTGGCTC
>JANMDX010000051.1:0-33766 GCA_031376505.1 Acidobacteriota bacterium | reverse complement strand
TGCAGGCCACCGCGCTCGCCGGCACCGAGGGCGCTCGGGGTCCGTTCTTCTCGCCGGACGGCCAGTGGCTGGCCTTCATCGCCGGCGGCAGTCTGAAGAAAGTCTCGATGACCGGGGGCGCTCCGGTCTCGCTCTGCGACGCCAGCGAGATCCTCGGCGGCACGTGGACCGACGACGACATGATTATCTTCACGCGGTCGGGGGCACCCATCGCGACGCTGATGCGAGTCTCTGCGGCCGGTGGCACACCGGCGGTGTTCGGCGCCCTCAGCCCAGGCGCGACGAGGCAGCGGTGGCCGCAGGCGCTGCCGGGCGGTCAGGCGGTGCTCTTCACCGAGCACTCGGCGGGGACTAACTGGGACGCAGCCAACCTCGTCGTCGCCCCGCTGTCGGGCGGGGTGCCGAAGGTGGTCGTCCGCGGCGGCTACTACGGCCGCTACGTGCCGAGCGGGCCTGGCTCGTCGCAGCGCGACGGGCGCGAAGGCGGCCACCTGATCTACCTGCAACAGGGGACGGTCTTCGCGGTGCGCTTCGATCTCGCGGGCCTCGAGACGGTAGGCCCTGCGGCGCCGGCACTTGAAGGCGTCTCAGCAAATCCTCCCGCCGGTAGCGCGCAACTGGCGGTGTCGTCCGAGGGCACGCTCGTGTATTTGCCAGGCACAATCACGACGGCCGCGCGCCCGATCGACTGGTTAACGCGCGACGGCAAGACGGCGGTGCTGCGTGCGACGAACGCCGACTGGTCGAATCCGCGGTTCTCGCCGGACGGCCAGAAGCTGGCGGTCGACATCTCCGACGGCAAACAGCGCGACCTCTGGGTGTACGAGTGGGCGCGCGACACCCTGACGCAATTGACCTTTGACCCCGGTGAGGATCGCTTTCCGGTCTGGTCGCCCGACGGCGGGCGCCTGGTATTTGCATCGGATCGCGCTAAGCCCGGCACGCTCAATCTGTATGGGGTGAACGCCGACGGCACGGGCGAAGTCACGCGGCTGACCGACAGCCCGGACGACCAGCGGCCGTTTTCGTGGCACCCGAGCAGCAAATTCCTGGCCTTCCACAGCGACGGTGACCTTCTCATCCTGCCGATGGAGGTGGATCCCACGCGCGGCTGGACGTCTGGCGCGCAGACGGTGTTTCTCGGCACGCCGGCCGGCGAATCGTCACCGATGTTTTCACCGGACGGCCGCTGGCTCGCGTACGCCTCGAATGAGGCCGGCGGCACCAGCGATCTCTACGTGCGCCCGTTCCCCGGCCCCGGCGGCAAATGGCGCATCTCCACGACGGGTGGCATAACGGCGCGGTGGTCGGCCACGGCGCGCGAGCTGCTGTTTAACAATAGCGAAACGATCATGGCGGCGCCCTACACCGTCGTCGGCGACTCGTTCCGCGCCGAAACGCCGCAGATCTGGTCGCCGACGACCATTCAGGGTGTGGCTCCTGGGAACACCGCGTACGACTTGCATCCGGACGGCAAGCGGGTCGCGACAAGCGCGGCGGAGCCGGACCGCGTGCAGGACAAGGTGGTCTTCGTCTTCAACTTCGGCGACTACCTGCGCACGATCGCGCCGGGCGCCAAGTAAGGACCGGATCCGTGTCACCGCTTGACCTAACGCCTTTCGGGCTCTACGCTCTCATCCATGGACTACCGGGATGTCATCACCATCGAGGCCGGGAAGCGGAGCGGGAAACCGTGTGTTCGCGGCCTGCGCATCACGGTGTCCGATGTGCTCGATTACCTCGCGTCGGGCATGTCCGAAGACGAGATCCTGCAGGACTTCCCCGACCTGACACGTGACGACATCCGGGCATGCCTGGCCTTCGCCGCGGATCGTGAGCGACGATTGCTGGTGCCCGGTGCCGCGTGAGGCTACTGCTCGATCAGAATCTTTCCCCTCGACTGTGTGAACTGCTGCGGGACCTGGGCGACACGGTGGTGCATGTCAGCCAGTTCGGCCTGCTCGACAGCTGACATCGAGCGGATTCTCAGAACGCACCACGCGACGATTGCGGCTTTCGCTGAAGACTCGAACGCCGCGGTCATGATTCTCGAGTAGCAGATTCCTGGTCAACGCGCGCGCGACACCCGTCTGCGCCGATCACGCTGATTCTGAAGCGGCAGCCCGCACCTCGACCGCTTCCTCGCGACCATTGCTGCTATTATTCCGGTCTCTTGCCGCTCACCCCAGGCACCCGAATCGGCGTCTACGAAGTCACCGCCCAGATTGGCGAGGGCGGCATGGGCCAGGTCTGGCGTGGCACGGACACGACGCTGGGCCGTCAGGTCGCCATCAAGATCCTGCCGGAGGCGTTTGCCGCGGATCCCGACCGCCTGGCGCGGTTCGAGCGCGAGGCCAAGACGCTCGCGTCGCTCAATCATCCCCACATCGCCGCGATCTACGCCGTCGAGAAGTCCACCGGCACGCTGGCGCTCGTGATGGAACTGGTCGAGGGCGACGATCTCTCCCAGCGGATCGCGAAGGGCGCGATCCCGATCGATGAAGCGTTGCCGATCGCGAAGCAGATCGCCGAAGCGCTCGAAGCCGCGCACGAGCAGGGGATCGTCCATCGCGATCTAAAACCAGCGAATATCCGAGTACGCGCGGACGGCACAGTGAAGGTGCTGGACTTCGGTCTCGCCAAGGCACTCGACCCTCCGGCGCCCTCGAGTCCCGAGGCGATGAACTCGCCGACGATCACCACGCCTGCCATGACGCAGGCCGGGATGATCCTGGGCACGGCGGCCTACATGGCGCCCGAGCAGGCGAAGGGGAGGACCGTCGACAAGCGTGCCGACATCTGGGCGTTTGGCGCCGTGCTGTTCGAGATGCTCACCGGCAAGAGGGCCTTCCCGGGCGAGGATCTCACCGACACGCTGGCGGCGGTGGTGCGCGCCGAGCCGAATTGGGCGCTGCTGCCCGCTGGCGTGCCTCCCGCCCTCGGTGTCTATCTCAAGCGGTGCCTGCAGAAAGACCCGAAGCAGCGGATTCCAGACATCGCCGCGATGCGCCTCGCGCTCGAAGGTGCGTTCGAGACGGCCGCGCCGCAGACGCCGCCGCTCGCCGCGGCCATCCCACGCCCGGTCGTGGTGCGCGCCCTGCCGTGGGCGCTCGTTGCGACGTCGACCATTGCGCTGATCACGGCTGTCGTGCTCTGGGGGCCCTGGCGATCGGCGCCCGTGCCCGCCCCGCGCAAGCTGCTCGCCAGCATCGGCGCCGACGCAGCGCTGACAAGCGTGGGCGCGTCCGCCATCCTGTCGCCGGACGGCACGACGCTCGCGTTCGTCGCGCAGCAGGCGGGTCCGCCGCGGCTCTTCATCCGGAAGCTGGACCAACTTCAGGCGGCCGCGCTCGCCGGTACCGAGGGCGCTGACAGTCCGTTCTTCTCCCCGGACGGCCAGTGGCTGGCGTTCTTCGCCGGCCGCACGCTGAAGAAAGTCTCGGTGACCGGCGGCGCCGCGGTCACGCTCTGCGCCGCGCCGTCGGGCCGCGGCGGCACGTGGGCCGACGACGACACGATCCTCTTCACGCCGTCACCCACCACGACGCTGATGCGCGTCTCGGCAGCCGGTGGCACACCGGCTGGCTTGGGCGCGCTCAGCCCAGGCGCGACGACGCAGCGGTGGCCGCAGGCACTGCCGGGCGGTCAGGCGGTGCTCTTCACCGAACACTCGTCGTTGAACGACTGGGACACCGCCAACCTCGTCGTCGCCCCGCTGTCGGGCGGGGCACCCAAGGTGGTCGTCCGCGGCGGCTACTACGGCCGCTACGTGCCGAGCGGGCGTGGCTCGCCGCAGCGCGACGCGCGCGACGGTGGCCATCTGATCTACTTGCAACAGGGCACGCTCTTCGCGGTGCGCTTCGATCTCACGCGCCTCGAGACCGTGGGCCAGGCGGTGCCGGCGTTCGAGGGCGTCGCCGGAAATACGGGCAACAGCGGCGGTGCGCACGTGGCGGTGTCGTCCGAGGGCACGCTCGTGTATGTGCCCGGCACGGCCGCGACGGCCGCGCGTCCGATCGACTGGCTGATGCGCGACGGGAAGACGGCGGTGCTGCGCGCGGCGAAGGCCGACTGGGGGAATCCGCGGTTCTCGCCGGACGGCCAGAAGCTGGCGATCGACATCACGGACGGCAAACAGCGCGACGTCTGGGTGTACAAGTGGGCGCGGGACACGCTGACGCAATTGACCTTCGACCCCGGCCAGGACGAGTCGCCGGTCTGGACGCCCGACGGCCGGCGCCTCGTGTTTGCGTCGGACCGCGCCAAGGCCGGCACCCACAATCTGTACTGGATGAACGCCGACGGCACGGGCGAGGTCACGCGGCTGACCGACAGCCCGGACGACCAGCGGCCGTTTTCATGGCACCCGAGCGGCAGATCCCTCACCTTTCGCGCCAGTCGCCCAGGCACCGGCCAGGACTTGCTGATCCTGCCGATGGAGGGGGACGCCACGCGCGGCTGGACGCCTGGCACGCCCACGGTGTTACTGAGCACGCCGGCCCTTGAAACTTGGCCGATGTTCTCGCCGGACGGCCGCTGGATCGCGTACGCCTCCACTGAGGCCAGATCCGTCGATATCTACGTGCGCCCGTTCCCCGGCCGCGGCGGCCCATGGCGCATCTCCACGACCGGCGGCACCTATCCGCGGTGGTCGGCCACGGCGGACGAGCTGCTGTTTCTGAATCAAACCACGATCATGGCGGCGCAGTACGCCGTCGTCGGCGACTCCTTCCGCGCCGACACGCCGCAGATCTGGTCGCCAGCCAGTATTCAGGTTATGGGCGCCGCGAACTCCGCGTACGATCTGCATCCGGACGGCCAGCGGGTCGCGACGAGCGCGGCGCCGGAGCAAGCCAGCGTGCAGGACAAGGTCGTGTTCATCTTCAACTTCGACGACTACCTGCGCACGATCGCGCCGGGGACCAAGTGACGGGTACTTCGGCGAAAGACGCCGCCGTCTGCCTGTCACTCGGAGTCGAAGTATAGTGACCGCATGACGACTCTTGAGGCGGTCCTCGAGCGGATCGTGGCCGTGGCCAAACCGGATCGCGTGATCCTGTTCGGGTCGGCCGCACGCGGTACGGCTGGTCCGCAGAGCGACCTCGACTTTCTCGTGATCAAGCGCGGTATCACGAGTCGGCGGCGGCTGGCTCAGAGCATCTATCGCGCGTTGATCGGCATTCGGGCCTCGGTTGACGTAGTCGTCGTGACTCCAGAGGACGTGGCGTCGCTCAAGGATGGCGTCGGCACCATCGTGGGGCCGGCCATGCGAGAAGGCCGGGAAGTGTATGCCGCCTGATGGCGGGAGCCCCGACGATCCGCGCGAGTGGCTGCGGCGGGCCAGGAGTAATCTGGCCCGCGCGGCTCAGGGCCAGGTCACTCCAGACGTCCTTTTCGAGGACACGTGCTTCGATGCGCAGCAGGCCGTCGAAAAGGCACTGAAAGCGCTGCTGGTCTTGAGAGGCGTGCAGGTGCCTCGGACGCATGCCATCAGCGCACTGATGACGATGCTGGCGGAGCTGGGATTCGACATGCCTGTCGACCTCGAAGAGGCGTCCGGGTTGACCGACTACGCGGTCGCTTCGAGATATCCTGGGCCTGCCGAACCCGTCCTGGCTGACGATCACGAGAAGGCCGTCGCAATCGCGACAGCCGTCGTTGCATGGGTCAGCCGGATCGTTGCCACGCCGGCTGAATGAAACGACCCCGTGGCCCTCACTCCCGGTACCAGACTTGGCGTCTACCAGATCACCGCGCCACTTGGCGAAGGCGGAATGGGGCAGGTGTGGCGCGCGACCGACACCAAGCTCGATCGCGACGTTGCCATCAAGGTGCTCCCTGAAGCGTTCGCGCACGACGCGGATCGGCTCGCCCGATTCACCCGCGAAGCGAAGACCCTCGCCGCACTGAACCATCCGCACATCGCGGCCATCTACGGGCTCGAAGAGAGCCACGGGATCACGGCCCTGGTGATGGAGCTGGTCGAAGGCGACGATCTCTCCCAGCGGATCGCGAAGGGCGCGATCCCGATCGATGAAGCGTTGCCGATCGCGAAGCAGATCGCGGAAGCCCTTGAAGCCGCGCACGAGCAGGGGATCATCCACCGTGATCTGAAACCCGCCAACATCAAGGTGCGCGCGGATGGCACGGTGAAGGTGCTCGACTTTGGTCTCGCGAAGGCGATGGCCCCGCCCGTGGGGTCGTCGCCCAACGTATCGCAGTCGCCCACCATCACGACGCCGGCGATGACGCAGGCGGGGATGATTCTGGGCACGGCCGCCTACATGGCGCCCGAGCAGGCGCGCGGCAAGGTCGTGGACAAACGCGCGGACATCTGGGCGTTTGGGGCGGTGCTGTTCGAGATGCTCACGGGCAAGCGGGCCTTCCCGGGCGAGGACCTCACCGACACGCTGGCGGCGGTGGTGCGTGCGGAGCCAAACTGGGCGCTGCTGCCCGCGGGCCTGCCTGCCGCCCTCGGTGTCTTCCTCAAGCGGTGCCTGCAGAAGGACCCGAAGCAGCGGATTCCCGACATCGCCGCGATGCGCCTGGCGCTGGAAGGCGCGTTCGAGACGGCCGCGCCGCAGACGCCGCCGCTCGCCGCGGCCGTGCCGCGCTCGATCGTGGCGCGCGCCCTGCCGTGGGCGCTCGCCGCCACCTTCGGCGTTGCCCTGATCGCGGGTTCCGTGCTGTGGGCCCCCTGGCGATCGGCGCCCGTGGCCGCGCCGCGCACACTGCTCGCCAGCATCGGTGCCGACGCGTCGCTGTCGATCGGCCTCGGTGCGTCGGCGATTCTGTCGCCGGACGGCACGACGCTTGCGTTCGTCGCGCAGCAGGCGGGCCAGGCGCGTCTCTTCATCCGCAAGCTGGACCAGTTGCAGCCCACCGCGCTCGCCGGCACCGAAGGCGCGCAGAGCCCGTTCTTTTCGCCGGACGGCCAGTGGATCGCGTTCTTCGCCGGCGGCACGCTGAAGAAAGTCTCGGTGAGCGGGGGCGCCGCGGTCAGGCTCTGCGATGCGCCGACGGGCCGAGGCGGCACGTGGGCCGACGACGACACGATCCTCTTCGCGCGGTCGAGCGTCGGGTCGCTGATGCGCGTCTCGGCGGCCGGTGGCACACCGGCGGGCTTCAGCGCCCTCAGCGAAGGCGCGACGACGCAGCGGTGGCCGCAGGCGCTGCCCGGCGGTCAGGCGGTGCTCTTCACCGAGCACTCGGCGGGGGACAACTGGGACGCGGCCAACCTCGTCGTCGTCCCGCTGTCGGGCGGGGCACCGAAGGTGGTCGTCCGCGGCGGGTACTACGGCCGGTACGTGCCGAGCGGCCATCTGATCTACCGGCAACAGGCGACGCTCTTCGCGGTGCGCTTCGATCTCACGCGCCTCGAGACGGTGGGCCAGGCGGTGCCGGCGCTCGAGGGCGTCGCCGGGTCTACGACCACCGGCGGCGCGCAACTGGCGGTGTCGTCCGAGGGCACGCTCGTGTATGTGCCCGGTACGGCAACCACCGCGCGCTCGATCGACTGGCTGACGCGCGACGGCAAGACGGCGGTGCTGCGCGCGGCGAAGGCCGACTGGACGAATCCACGGTTCTCGCCGGACGGCCAGAAGCTGGCGGTCGAGATCTTCGACGGCAGACAGCGCGACCTCTGGGTGTACGAGTGGGCGCGGGACACGCTCACGCAATTGACCTTCGACCCCGGCCAGGACCGGTTGCCGGTCTGGACGCCCGACGGCCGGCGCCTTGTGTTTGCGTCGGACCGCGCCACAGCCGGCACGCTCAATCTGTATTGGGTGAACGCCGACGGGTCGGGCGAGGTCACGCGGCTGACCGACAGCTCGGACGACCAGTGGCCTTGGTCGTGGCATCCAGGCGGCAGATTCCTCGCCTTCGACGCCGGTCGTCGCGCCACCGGCGTCGACCTGATGATCCTGCCCATGGAGGGGGATGCCACGCGCGGCTGGACGCCCGGCACGCCCACCGTGTTTCTGAGCACGCCGACCACTGAAGCGGTGCCGTTGTTCTCTCCGGACGGTCGCTGGATCGCGTACCACTCGAATGAGCCCGGAACCTTAGATATCTACGTGCGCCCGTTCCCCGGCCCCGGCGGCCCATGGCGCATCTCCACGACCGGCGGTTCCTTTCCGCGGTGGTCGGCCACGGCGCCCGAGCTGCTGTTTCTGAATCAAGCCACGATCATGGCCGCGCCGTACGCCGTCGTCGGCGACTCGTTCCGCGCCGACACGCCGCAGGTCTGGTCGCCGACGAGCATTCAGGGTGTGGCTCCCGGGAACAGCGCGTACGATGTGCATCCGGACGGCAAGCGGGTCGCGGCGGCCGTGCAGCCGGATCGGGCCAGCGTCGTCCGGGACAAGGTCGTGTTCTTCTCTAACTTCGGCGATTACCTGCGCACGATCGCGCCGGGGACCAAGTAAGAATTGCCGGACTGATGATCTGGCCTCAGGCCTGTGGACACGTATTACGTGTAGACGCATCATGTGCGCATGAAGAACATCACTCTGGCGCTCGATGAGGACACGCTCAAGGCCGGACGCGCCTATGCCCGGCGGCATGACACGACGCTGAACGCCCTCGTGCGCGAGCTGCTCGTCAAGTCCGTCGTGTCCGACCGCGAGGCGGCCGTCCGCGAGATGTTCCGGCTGATGGATGCCCACCCCGGACGCGCACCTCGCAAACGCTGGACCCGCGAGGAGCTGCATGCCCGGTAGGGTGTTCCTGGACTCGAATGTGCTGGTTTACGCGCACGACGCTGGTTCTCCGGGAAGCGGC
This sequence comes from Acidobacteriota bacterium, assembly GCA_031376505.1. GTDB lineage: Bacteria > Acidobacteriota > Vicinamibacteria > Vicinamibacterales > UBA2999 > CADEFD01. The sequence goes on along the minus strand of JANMDX010000051.1, from coordinate 24,982 downwards.
GTGTGAGCCGCGACCATCACCCGGCTGGCCTCGTCGGCCGATGGCGTCATTTCCACCCAGGTGCTGCAGGAGTTCTACGTGGCGGCGACGAGGAAACTTGGCGTGCCTCCGCTGGCCGCCAAGGGCATTCCCAAGACCTTCGCCGTGTTCGACACGGTACAGGTGTCTCCGGCGCTGATTCAGGACGCCATCGACTGCTCGATTCTCAATCAACTGTCGTTCTGGGATGCGCTGATTCTCGCCGCGGCCTCGGCCGCGGGGTGCGGCGTCGTGCTCAGCGAAGACTTGAACCCGGGCCAGCAGATCTTGGGCGTCAGGGTCGAGAACCCCTTCGCACAAGCCGTTCCGCGTCCGGCGGGCGGACCGCTAGCGATAGAATCACGGCCACATGAGCTTGCCAGCCGGCACCCGCATCGGGCCTTACGCCATCGACGCCCCGCTCGGGGCGGGCGGCATGGGCGAAGTGTACCGGGCGCGCGACACCCGCCTGGGCCGCGAGGTGGCGGTCAAGGTGATCGCCGCGGACTCCGCTACCGACCCCGATCGTCTGGCGCGGTTCGAGCAGGAGGCGCGCGCCGCCGCCGCGCTCAACCACCCGAACATCCTGGCGGTCTTCGATATCGGTCCGGGCAGCGCGGAGCACGGCCCCTACATCGTGTCGGAGTTGCTCGAAGGCGAGACGCTCGGTGCGCGCATCGCCCGCGGACGGCTGCCGGTGCGCACGGCCATCGAACTGGCGACGCAGGTGGCACGCGCGCTGGCGGCGGCGCACGACAAGGGCATCGTGCACCGTGACCTGAAGCCCGACAACATCTTCGTCACGCGCGATGGCACGGCGAAGGTGCTGGATTTCGGCCTGGCCAAGCTGCGCGACGCGGCCCCGGGCGCGAGCGGTGACGCGTCCACCGTCACCGGGCGGCCGCCAACGGCGCAGGGCGCGGTGATGGGCACCGTGGGCTACATGGCGCCCGAACAGGTGCGTGGCGCCGAGGTCGACCATCGTGCCGACATCTTCGCCATCGGCGTCACGCTCTACGAGATGCTGTGCGGCCAGCGAGCCTTCACCGGCGAGTCGGCGGTCGAGACGCTGAACGCGATCCTCACTAGCGAACCGGCAGAGTTCGAGGCGCTCGGCGTGTCAGTGCCCGCTGAGGCGGCGCGGGTCGTGACGCACTGCCTTGAGAAGAATGCGGCCGACAGGTTCCAGTCGGCACGCGACCTGGCGTTCCACCTGGCCGGTGCCGCCGGATCGGCGGGTGACACCCAACGCAAGGCCCAGGCTCCGAATGACGCCGCGGCACGGCGGCCTCGACGGGGGTGGGCGCTGCCGGTCGGTCTGGTTGCGGCCGCGCTCACGGGGCGCTCGTGACCGGGGGAGCGCTGCGGAGCAGTCGCACCGAGGCCGCCCCAGACACCACCGCGTTCACGATCTCGAGCGACCTGTCCGGAGGGCCGTTTGCTCAGGGTCTGTCCTTGTCACCCGATGGCCGGACGCTCGCCATGACGTGGAACGCGGCAGATGGCACCTTTCAGTTAGTGCTCAGGTCGCTCGACGACAAGACGCTCCGGGCCGTGGTCGGCACTGGCAACCCTCAGGTGCCGTTCTTCTCTCCTGATGGCCGGCACGTCGCCTACGCGTCGACGATTTCGCGGCAGCTGATGAGGGTGCCAGTCGCCGGCGGCCTCCCGGACGTGATCACGCCGATGTCCGGCTCGCGGTTGGGCGGTGTCTGGCTGCCTGACGATCGCATCGTCTACGCGAGCTCAGGCTCGCCCGACTTGCTCGCCGTTCCGGCGCGTGGCGGCCCCTCGGAGGTAGTCGTGCCATCGTCGGCGTTCGATGGCGCCAGCCTCCGGTTCCCGACGGCCACCGCCGACGGACAGACGTTGGTGTTCCAGGTGGGGACACAGACGCCGTACCGGCTCGGGGCTTACTCGCTCGCGACCGGTCGGGCGGCGATGTTTGGCCCCGGCAGCTCCCCCAGGTTCGCGACCGATGGGCTGCTCGTGTATGCGTCTGACGGAGAGCTGTGGGCGGCGGCATTCGAGCGCAGCAACCTGCAACTCGGGCCGGGCCGGCGCGTGGGCGTGTCGGTGGCCACCAATAGCGGCGGACTCGCGAGCTTCGCCGTCGTCGACGACACGCTTGCCGTGCTCACTGCGGGCTCGCTGATGCGGCGGCTCGTCGTCTACGACCGTGCTGGCCAGCGGCAGATCCTCACCGAGGCTCCGCGCCGATTCTTCAACAACGCCGTGCCGTCGCCTGACGGCACGCTCATCGCGACATCGCTCAACGAATCCGCGGGTGCCAGCACAGTCGTCTTTGATACGGCCAGGAACAGTTTGTCGTCGGTGAATGCGTCCCTTGTTGTCTCCGGCGTCGAGTGGGCGCCCGGCGGAGCATTGCTGGCATATGAATCAGGAGCCGCCGCCCTACGTCTGATCGTTCCCGGCGCAGATGGTGTGGGTCCGCCCCTGTTCACCGGCGTGGCGCTCGACTCGTTCGCCGTCACGTCGCAAGGCGAGGTCGTCTACCTCACGGTCCCAGGGAGCGGAGCCCAATCGGTGGTGCGGGCACCGCTGACCGATCCATCGAAGACCGTCCGCCTGTGGTCAGCAGCGACGGCCGGAACCGGCATGGCCCTGCGGCCTTCGCCCGACGGTCGGGCGCTGGCCACGTCGGAGTTCGTTGGCTCGCGCGTCGAGACGTTCGTCCGAAGGGTCGACGACCCAGAGCGGCGGGTGCAGGTATCGGTCGAGGGCGGGGAGGTTGTGGGTTGGGACGGCGCGGGCCGGGAAATCTACTACTACAGCCGAGGCGCCGTGTGGTCCGCTCCGGTCATGGTGCGTCCGACGCTGGTGGTCGGCCGCCCGACTCGGCTGTTCGAGATTGCCGGGGACATTAGCGATTTTACCGTGCGTTTGCGCGTGATGCCGGACGGACAGCGTTTTCTGGCCTCCGAGGGACCGCCGTCATCCGGCGCTCAGGTGCTGGTGGTGCGCCACGGGCTCCAGCGCCTGCTCTCCGCGGCCGCACCGTAGGACGTGCGACGTGCCGCAACCGGTGGCAGGCGACGCTGCGCTCTGACAGGACGGTGGTGTGCGGACCGCGAGGCGAAAGTAGCGCGCACGACGTGCGCGCGCGGCCTTGCGAAACAATTCGCGCGGTCCATCATTGTGTGCTTGACAGGTTTCTAGACCGGGGCGCCGCGCAGCCCCCGCCCTCCCGTACGTAGCCTCGCGCAGACGCGTGACGGCCCGTCTGCGACGCGAACAGGCGCTGCGCCATCGTCGACGATGAATCCCGCGTCGTTCGGCTCTATGGCGCCATTCTCCGGCGGTAAAAACTGCCACGCTACGATGGGAAATGATCTCCGCATCTCCTGTCGAATCAGTCGCGAGCCCCGTCTCGCCCAACGATCTGGTGTTCGCTCGGCGAGCCAAAACGAACGACCTCGGCGAGACGATTGCGGCACTGGTCGCGCGCCTTCACGCGGCCACCTACGAACTACTCGTGCTGCTGCGCGAGTTCGACGCCAGAAGCGGCTGGAACAACGGCTTCCTGTCATGCGCCCATTGGTTGCACTGGCGCACCGGTATCGACCTCGGCGCCGCGCGCGAGAAGGTGCGCGTAGCCAAAGCCCTGCCGGCCCTTCCGCGAATCAGCATGGCCATGCAGCACGGACAGGTCTCGTACGCCAAGGTGCGCGCGCTCACCCGCGTGGCCACCGCCGAGAATGAGCGATCGCTGCTCGACCTGGCGCTGGCCGGCAACTGCGCGCACGTCGAACGCTTCGTGCGAGCATGGCGACGCGTAGACCGCGTGCAGGCGGCGCGAGAGGGCGAGGCGAAGCATCTGAGTCGTCAACTCTCCACCTGGGTAGACGACGACGGCATGGTGGTGATCCGCGGACGGCTCACGCCCGAAGTGGGCGCAGTCGTGCAGCGCGCGCTCGAAGCCGCGGCCGACCGGTTGTTCCGTGAGACGAGCGGTGCAGCGACCGGCAACGCAATGGCGGAGGAGCTGACGCCCGCTCAGCGTCGGGCCGACGCGCTGGCCCTGCTCGCCGAGTCCGCCATGGCGGCCAACTTCGATGGCGGCACTGCGGGCGACCGCTATCAGGTGGTGTTGCACGTGAATGCCGACGACGCGGCTGACACCCGGCTCGACTCGTCGACCCCAAGCGCGAGCTCCGCCGTATTGGACGGCGCCCTCGAGGTGGACCACGGCGCGTTGTACGTTTCGACGGAAACGTCTCAGCGCCTCGCGTGCGACGCCTCGCTGGTGCACATGCGCCACGCCGCCGACGGCGCCGTGCTCGTCGTGGGCCGCAAGACGCGCACGATTCCGCCGTCGATCCGCCGCGCTCTGGCTGCCCGCGACACCAATTGTCGCTTCCCAGGCTGCACATCTCGCCGATGCGATGCGCATCACGTAGAACACTGGTCCGACGGCGGCGCCACGCGCCTCGACAACCTCGTGCTGCTGTGCCGACGCCATCATCGTGCCGTCCACGAAGGCGGATTCGGCGTGATTCGGGGCCTCGACGGCGTCCTCGCCTTCCTGCGGCCCGATGGCGCGCCTCTTCAGGTCGCGCCAGCGGCCCCGCCCGACTTGCCCGGACGGCATGACGCGCGGCCCCCCGTCACCGGGAAACTGCCGACCTGGGACGGCACGCGCTTCGACCTGGCGTGGGCGATCGATGTGATCCGATTCAACACAGCTGCTCTCGCTCACGGCACCCAGGACGGTCGAGGCGCCGAAGGCGCCGCGGGCGCGGCCCGGTGTGGGTGACCGCGAGCAGTGTGCGGTACGTTTCGACGGAAACGTCAAGCGGCTGGCGGCGTGACCCGCGGTAGCAGTGCTGTTCTGAAAATGAAAGAAAGAAGGAGGCTGTGGGAGCTCGTGGAAACCACTGTGTGGTTTCCACGGAGCTTGTGGGCGCGTTGCCCGTCTGAAAGCCCCGCGGGCAAGGCGTCCACAGCTCCGGCAGCTTCCACAGCACAGACCCGGCCAACGGGACCTTCGAGCCGTGAGCCCCGGCTCGTGTTACTTGCCGCCAGCTCCACCATCGGGCGCGCGGCCGTCCACGCCGCCCTCGAGCACGCCGTCCTTGCCGACGACGATCACCTCAGCCACGCCTTGGCCGCCGCCTTCCGTAATCGTGTGGCCCATGGCCTTCAGCTTCGCAATGGTGTCGGCGGAGAAGCCGTAGCGTTCCATGCTGAGCCGGTCGGGCAGCCACTGGTGGTGCATGCGGCCGGCGTCAACCGCCTCCTGCGCGTTCATGTCGAAGTCGACGACGTTCAAGATGGTCATCAGCACCGTGTTGATGATGGTGCGGCCACCGGGCGAGCCGGTCACCATGAACAGCTTGCCGTCCTTGGCCAGAATCGTCGGCGACATGCTCGACAGGGGTCGCTTGCCCGGCATGGCCAGGTTCGGCTTGGTGCCGATGTTGCCGCGGTCGTCGGTCATCTCGGGCGCGGAATTGAAGTCGCCGAGTTCGTTGTTGAGCAGAAAGCCGGCGCCCGGCACGACGATGCGCGAGCCGTAGCCGTACTCGAGCGTGTAGGTCATCGACACGGCGTTGCGCTTGGCATCGACCACCGACAGGTGCGTCGTCTCTTGCGACTCGGTCGGCCAGGTGAAGGTGGTGGGCGTGGATACCGACGCCTTGTTCGGGTTGATGGTCTTGCGCACCTGCGTGGCGTAGTCCTTCGAGAGGAGCTGCGCCACGGGAATGCCGGCAACGAAGTCCGGATCGGCGATGTGCTGCGCGCGGTCGGCAAAGGCCCGCCGCATCGACTCGGTGATGAGGTGCAGGTTCTGCGCGGCGCCGTAGCCGTTGGCCTTGAGGTCGTAACCCTCGAGCACGTTGAGCATCTCGATCACCGCAATGCCGCCCGAGCTCGGTGGCGGCATGCCGATCACCTCGTAGCCGCGGTAGGTGCCCTTGACCGGCACGCGTTCCTTGGCTTTGTAGTTCTTGAGGTCCTCGCGCATGATGAGGCCGTTGTTCGCCTTCATCTCTTTCTCGATGAGCGCGGCGGTCTCACCCTCGTAGAAACCCGCGGGGCCCTGGTCGGCGATGCGCTGCAGCGTGCGCGCCAGGTCGGCCTGCTTCAGCGTCTCGCCGGCCTTGTAGGGCTCGCCGTTCTTCGAGAACTGCGCGAGCGACGCCGGGTACTTCTTGAACTCCGGAATCATGCGGGCGAGCGATCCGGCCAGGCCGTCGCTCACTTCGAAGCCGTCGCGCGCCAGGGCCACGGCAGGCGTCACGAGGTCCTTCCACGGCTTGCTGCCGAGCTTCTGCCACGCCAGGTGCAATCCGGCCACCGTGCCGGGTACTCCCACCGAGCGGTGGGTGTTGTGGTGAATGTCGTAGTCGTACTTGCCGTCCTTCATCCACATCGTCGGGCTCGACCCGGCCGGCGCCATCTCGCGGAAGTCGAAGGTGGTGGCCGTTCCGTCGGCGGAGCGGAACACGATGAAGCCGCCGCCGCCGATGTTGCCGGCGGTGGGGTGCGTGACGGCGAGGGCAAAGGCCGTGGCGATGGCGCCGTCGACGGCGTTGCCGCCGTTCTTGATGACCTGCCAGCCAACCTCGGACGCGATGTCGCTCTGCGACACCACCATTCCGCCGGTCGCGCGGTAGGGAGAGTTGCCCGCGCCGAGCGACAGCGTGAGCGTGGCGACAAGCAGCGCGACGACGGGCGTGAACGGACGGCGGTTACGCATTCAGATGCCTCCCAGGCATGGGTCGAATGTAGGGGACGGGCCCGGCACAGTCAAGACCGCAATCGCGAACTGCCAACGCGGCCCGGCAGGCCGTCAGCGGCCTGATTTTCGTCGGGCGAAGATCAGCGTGACCATGAGGAGCAGCGCCTCGTCCACAAACGGAATGAAGTCGGGAATGAGCAAGTCGAGCCCGAAGAGCGTCGCGGCCACGAGAAACAGCCTCGGCGTGGCCAGCCCGGCGAGAAACTTCGCGATGAAATCTGGCACGTACTACACCTCGTCGTGGCCTGCGTGACGCCGCACTGTCGGTCGCTAGCCGCTAGCCGCTAGCCGCTAGCCGCTAGTCCCTAGTCCCTAGTCCCTAGTCCCTAGTCCCTGTTCTTAATGGGCGTGTCGTCGCGGTTGCCCCACTCTTCCCACGCGCCGTAGTAGTTGCTGAGCTTCGCGAGGTCGTGGCCGAGCAGTGCCAGCGTGAATAGATTGTGGCTCGCGCGCATGCCGACCTGGCAGTAGACGATGACCTGGTCGTCCTTGGTGACGCCCTTCTCGCGCCAGGTACGCTCGATGTCGGCGGGTGACTTGAGCGCTCGCGTCGTCGTGTCCAGCACGTCTTCCCAGTACAGGGGAATCGACGACTCGATGAAGCCGCCGCGCTTGATGCCGCGCAGATCCTTGCCGTCGATCTCGCCCTGGGTGCGCGCGTCGATGAGCTTGGTGCCTTTTGCGTTGATGGCGGCCTTCACGTCGTCGGCGGTTGCCACGCCGACGGTGCCTTTCTTCACGGAGAAGTTCACCGCAGCCGGCACCCGCACATCGGTGTTGGTCGCGAGCTGCTCGGCCGACCACTTGGTCCAGCCGCCGTTCAGCAGCGCGACGTTCGTGTGGCCGTGGTAGTTCAGAATCCACCACAGGCGTGCCGCGTAGAGCCCGCCGCGTTCGTCATACACGATGACGCGCGTCGTGTTGGCGATGCCGAGGCGGCCCATGAGTGCGGCGAATTCCTGCGGCGTGGGCAGGAACGTGGGCGGCGCCTTCGGGTTGCGGATGGCGTTGTTGTCGAGCCACACGGCGCCGGGGATGTGCCCTTCGGGGTAGCCACGCGGTCGCATGTCCACGATGCGCACGTTGGGCGCGGCGAGATTGGCGGCGAGCCACGTGGTGTCGACAACCAGCTCTGGACGCGCGAAGGCCGTGGTCTGGGCCATGGCCGGTGTCGCCGTCAGCATCAGGGCAACGATCATTCGAAGAGTGCGCATGGCCAATATTGTAGCGGCTCCGGAGTCGGCCGCCGCGGCGCGCTAGTTGTGGCGAACGACGGTGCGATCGTCGCCCCAGCCAGGTCCCGTCGCGCGTGGGGCCGGCAGGATCTGCCGCAGGTAGGCGGCCGCGCCCTTGTCCTGTTGCCATTGGGCCGGATAACCCAGCGACACTTCCTCGAAGCGCACGCCGTCGCGCCACCTGGTACTGCGCATGTGGAGGTGCCCTGAGACGACGACGTCGATGGGGAATCGCGTGTGCCAGTCGGCGGTACGCGTCGTGCCGCACCAGATCCTGAAGCGCGGGATACGGGGCAGCACCGCGAGATCTGGCCGCAGCGGGAAGTGCCCCACGAGCACGATCGACTGGCCAGGCGGCACCATCGCCAGGCGTTGCTCGGTGTAGGCGACGCGCGCGGCGCACCAGGCGTCGCGGCTCGCAAAGGGCGCTGGTGAAAGAAGATCCTCGTCGGCGCAGCGCACGCCGGCGGCGGCTGCCCAGGCGACCGCGTCGTCCGGAGACATGCCGGCCGGCGCAAACGAGTAGTCGTAGAGCGTGAAGCAGGGCGCGATGACGGCCCGCGGCTCGCCGGGCCATTCGACAAACGGATCCTCGGGCGTCAGCACCCCGGCCGCGCGGCACTGGTCCACGAGGCGGTTGTAGTGCGCCACACCGCGCAGCGTGTCGGGCCATTGCCGTGGGGTCCAGAGGTCGTGATTGCCCGGCACCCAGATCACGCGCGTAAACCGCGCCGTCACGACGTCGAGCACGAGCTGCAACTGTGCGGACGTGTCGCCCGTGTCGCCGCCAAGAATCAGCCAGTCGTCGGGGTACGCGGGTAGCGCTTCCACGGCCCGGCGGTTGGCCTCGTAGCCGACGTGCAGATCGCTGATGGCCCAGAGCGTCACGAGACTTGAGTTACTGGAGGAGATGGGCGAGTGGCACGTCGTCGAGCGTGACCTGGAGGTCGTCGCCCTCGCGCTCGATCGCCAGGGACAGACGGTGGTCGGGAGTCGGCCACGCCTGCCAGAACTGCCAGCGTTCGGCCGCGTCATCAAAGCCTTCGGCAAACGTAATGGTCGGCGCCGCCGGGGGCCGCAGACCGAACGCGAAGGCGTCGAGCGGTAAGGCCAGGCCCATCCCGCGGGCTTTGATGTAGGCCTCCTTCAACGTCCAGTATTCGAAGAACGCCGTGGCCTGCTCATCGGCCGGGCGTGCGCGCAGGTCGCGCACCTCGGCCGCGGCGAAGTGGCGGTCCGCCACCCCGTCCATCACGGTGCGCGTCACCTGCTCGACGTCCACGCCCAGCCGATGCCCTCGCGTCACCGCCAGCGCCACGAGTCCGCGCGTGTGCGACACGTTGAAGTGCAGCGGCGGCACGCCGGCTTGGGCGGGGTCGACAGACGGGCACTCGTGCTGGTTGGTCACGAATCGCCACGCGTCGGGTGGCGTCGGTCCGTACTGCGAGAGCGTGCGCCGCACCAGGGCACGCGTGATCGCAAACGTCCGGCGGTCCTCGTCGCGGACAAACCGCAGGCAGCGCGTGCGCTCATGGACCGCCATGAGCGGCCACAGCCGCTCGACGGTGTCGGACGGGGCGCCGTCGGTGTGCACGACGCGCAGGTCGGCGCTGGTGAGGGCCGGGGAGTCGGTCACGGTCTGTCCACTCCGGACCGCGCCGCACGCCTGTGGCACGGCTTCGTCATGCCGTCTGTCCGCGCAGATGCCAGAAGTACGCCGCGACGACCACCGCGCCGATCAGGCCCATCAGCACGACGGTGCCGGTGGCGCCATACTGCTCGACGGCCAGCGCCGCCTGCGCCCGATACCGCATCGCGAGCAGTGTCTCGATGGCATGTCGTCCGCCGCGGCCCAACGTGATGGCGGCCGCGACGCGCCATGGGCCCAACCCCGTGGCGCCGGCCAGGAGCACGAACGGCTTGAGCGGCATCGGGGGCGGAGTGAAGGAGGCCACGGCAATCGCGGTGAAGGCGCTGCGCCGGTACCACGCCACGGCGGCGGCTGCCCGGGGTCCCGAGAGCCGGCGGGCCAACAACGCCTCACCGCCGCGCTGAGCCAGGACGTAGAGCGGCAGCGAGCCCACAACGGCACCGACGGTGGCCATGAGGGCGTAGTACCACCATCGCGAGGGCGTTTGCACCGTGAGGTACATGATGAGGGCGTCGGTGGCGTTGGGCAGCGCCAGCGCGCTCGAGTCGAGCACGGCGACGATGAACACCCCGGCCGCGCCTGCGCCATCGGCCCACGCCCGCACGGCCGCTACGAGTCCTCCCAGCATCGATCACGATTGTATCGTGCGCGCTCACTGGGGCGTCGCGTGGAACAGCCTTTCCCCCGGCAGCGCGCGCTGACATAATGCGCGGCTATGACACGTGAACTCATCCGGGAAGTCGCAGCAGAGTTTCTGGGCACGCTCGTGCTGATCGCATTCGGCGTAGGCGTCGTCGCCCAGGTGGTCCTCAGCCACAACGCCAACGGCGCGTATCTGTCCATCAATCTGGGCTGGGGTCTTGGCGTGATGCTGGGCGTGCTCGTTGCCGGCGGCGTGTCGGGTGCTCATCTGAATCCGGCGGTGACCGTAGCGCTCGCCGTGCATCGGGGATTGCCGTGGGGCAAAGTTGCGCCCTATGTCGTCGCGCAGGTCGTTGGCGCGATGGCCGGTGCGGGACTCGTGTTCCTGACCTACCACGAGGCGTTTGCGGCCTTCGACGGCGGGCTCCGGCAGATTGCCGGCGACACCGGCACCGCCGGGATCTTCGCCACCTACCCGCAGCCGTTCCTCTCCCTCACCGGCGGTCTCATCGACCAGATCGTGGGCACGGCGCTGCTCGTGATCGGCGTCTTCGCCATCGGCGACGCGCGCAACGTGGCGGCCCCGGGCTGGATGGGGCCCGTGCTGGTTGGCCTGCTGGTCGTGGCCATCGGCGTGGCCTTCGGCTTCAACGCCGGCTACGCCATCAACCCCGCGCGCGACTTCGGTCCCCGGCTGTTCACGGCCATGGCGGGATGGGGCGGCGGCGTGTTCACGGCCAACGGCGGCTGGTGGTGGGTGCCGATTGCCGGGCCCGTCATGGGCGCGGTCCTCGGCGGCTTCGTCTACGACCTGTGCATCACGCGCCTGCACGTCGCCGGGAGCCCCCGATGAGCCGCTACGTGTTGGCGCTCGACCAAGGCACGACGTCGAGCCGCGCCATCGTGTTCGACCGGGGCGGGCGGGCGGTGGCCTCGGCGCAGCAGGAGTTCCCGCAGATCTTCCCGCAGCCCGGTCACGTCGAACACGATCCCGAGGCAATCTGGGCCTCGCAGTTGCAGACGGCGCGGGAGGCGATGACCCGGGCGGGCGCGACGGCCGCCGACATCGCCGCAATTGGCGTGACCAACCAGCGCGAGACGACCGTGCTGTGGGACAAGGCCACTGGCGTGCCCGTCGCCAACGCGATCGTGTGGCAGAGTCGCATCACCGCCGGCCAGTGCGACCGTCTGAAGGCCGCGGGTCATGAACCGGGCGTGCGCGCGAAGACCGGCCTCGTGCTCGACGCGTATTTCTCCGCGTCCAAGATCAAACACCTGCTCGACACGACCGATGGTCTGCGGGCGCGGGCGGCCAAAGGCGAGGTGCTCTTTGGCACCATCGACACGTTCCTCATCTGGCGTCTCACCGGCGGCGCCGTGCACGTCACCGACGAGAGCAACGCCAGCCGCACGCTGCTGTACAACATCCACGAGCGGTGCTGGGACGACGAACTGCTCGCGCTCTTCGACGTGCCACGCGCGATGCTGCCCGAGGTACGCGGCAGCAGCGAAGTCTATGGGCACACCCTTCCAGAACACTTCGGTGCGCCGATCCCGATTGCTGGTGCGGCCGGCGATCAGCAAGCTGCGCTCTTCGGACAGGCCTGTTTCGAGCCCGGCACCGCGAAGAACACGTACGGCACCGGCTGTTTCATGTTGTTGAACACCGGTGAGCAGCCCGTCGCGTCGACCAAGGGACTGCTCACCACGATTGCCTGGCGGCTCAACGGGCGCACGACCTACGCGCTCGAGGGTTCGGTGTTCATCGCCGGGGCGGCAGTGCAGTGGCTGCGCGACGGACTGCGGGCCATTGCGACCTCGGGCGAGGTGGAGTCGTTGATGCAGGCGGTGCCGGATTCCGGGGGCGTCTATCTCGTGCCGGCGTTTGTGGGGCTCGGCGCCCCCTATTGGGATCCGCACGCGCGCGGCGCCATTCTTGGCCTGACGCGCGACAGCCGGGTCGAGCACATCGCGCGCGCGGCCGTCGAGGCCATGGCCTACCAGACTCGCGACGTGCTCGAAGTGATGCAGGAAGAAGCCGGTCTACGCTTGCCGCACCTGAAGGTCGACGGCGGTGCGTCTGCCAACGCCATGCTGCTGCAGTTCCAGGCCGATCAACTCGGCGTACCCGTGCGGCGCCCGGTGGTGGCCGAGACGACCGCACTGGGCGCGGCGTACCTGGCGGGCCTGGCCGTGGGCTATTGGCAGGGCCTCGACGACGTGCGCCGGAACTGGGCGCTCGATCGGGAGTTTGCGCCGTCGATGGCCGCCGACGTGCGCGAGCGGGGCTACAGAGGCTGGCGCAAGGCCGTGACGCGGTCGATGGCCTGGGCGGAGGAGTCGTAGCGCCCGATCTCGCTCAACACGACCGCCGCCGCGGTGGCGACGTTCAGCGAGTCCATCGCGCCGTGCATCGGGATGCGGACCGACAGGTCCGCGGCAGCGAGGGCCTCGCTCGTGAGGCCGGTGCCTTCGGCGCCTACGAGCACGGCCGCGCGGCGCGGCAGTCCGCCGTCATACAGTGACCGCGCCGCCGCCGACGGCGTGCACGCGACCACGGTGAGCCCCGCGGCCCGGATGCGCGCCAGCGCGTCGGGCCAGGCGCCGGCCTCGACCCAGGGCAGCGTGAGCACGGCCGCCATCGACGTCCGGATCGCCTTGCGGTAGAGCGGATCGCCGCACTCGGGTCCCAGAATCACCGCGGCGCAGCCCAGCGCGGCGGCGTTGCGGAACAGCCCGCCCACGTTGTCGGGATTGTTCACACCTTCGACGACCAGCAGCCGATCCACGCTCGTCAGGTCGAGGTCGGCCAGCGTCGCCGGGGCCGGGCGTTCGGCCAAGGCGAGGCAGCCTCGATGGATGTTGAAACCGACCACGGCGTTCATGTCGGCCTGCCGCACCACAAACACCGGCATGTCCGGCGTCGCCTCGCCAAAAAAACTGGCCATCGCCCCGGCGGCCGCCGGCGACAGCAGCACCGACCGCACGCGCTGCCGACGGGAGGCGACGAGCCGTTCCACGACGAGCCGGCCTTCAGCCACGAACAGCCCTCGCTGCCGAAGCGCCTCGTGGTCGGCAACGTGGCGATAGTCGTCGAGGCGCGGGTCGTCGAGGCTGGTCGGTACCATCACTCAGAGGTTGCGGGCCGCGCTACCGCACGATTGCGAAGGCCGCCGTGGTGGCGGCCGAGGTCTCGCCGCGCGTGGCCGTGAAGCGGAGCACATACTCGCCGAGCGCCAGCGACCGCAGCGGCAGGTCCACCTGGTGGAGCCCGCCGGTGACCGTCGTGGGCAGCGTCGCGAGCACCTTGCCCTGACGCGTCAGCACTTCCGCAATCACGGCGGCGGTCTCGCCGGCCGCCTCGGCCACGACGGCTCGCACCACCACCATGTCGGTGGTGCGGAACTCGCGGTCGGGGCTCGGCGGGCCCGCGTCGCCGCGTCGGAGCCCCTGGAACGCCGCAGTCGTGCGCGCACGCGTGAAGACCGGCGTCGCCACGGCCAGCGTCGCGCCGCTCAGGTCGGGCACCGTGAGCGGAGCTTCCCAGCGGTCGATGACCTCGCCGCCGGCTGCGGCCACGCTGAACCGTACCAGCAGTGCGCCGGGCGGCACCTCGAGCTGCACGCTGCCCGTGCCGTCTGGCCCGAGGGCGGCTTCGGCGGCGCCGAGCGACGGGCCGCCGTTGGCACGCGCTTCGATCCGCAAATGCTCGGGCCGGTCCTTGAATCCCGCGACGGGCCGCCACATCGCGGTCAGCCGGACGGCGCCGTTGGGGCCAGGCGCAAAGCCCGTAGAGACATGCGCCACGCGGTCGTCCTGGCGCGCCTGCAGGGAGGTCAAGGCGCCGCTGACGGCGGGCTCGAGCGGGGCCCCGACCGCCGGCGTCATCTCGGCGGCGGTGGCCGACCAGTACCCGCGGCGGGCCACTGTCTTGGCGCCACGACGTTTGACTTTGACCGCGATCTTGTGGAACTTCCCGTCGTTCAGTTCGCGGGTGGGCGCGTAGCCAATCAGGTAGTGATGGCTGGCGTCGCGGATCACGCGCTTCAGGCCTTTGGAGAGGTCGTTGGTGTTCACGATCGCCTGGCCGCCCGTCTCGCCCGAGAGCCGGTGGAGCGTGTCGTGCACGTAGACGCCTTGCCCCAGGCCGCGGGGATCCAGGGTGTGGATGATCACGTTGCCGCGGTTGGCCTCGCGCAGGAGCGCCTGGAAGTCAGGTTCCAGCGAGACATCGAACATCAAGGGAATGCCCCGCGATACGACGACGAGGGTCTTGCGCCCCTCGCGCAGCCCGGAGAGGTGCATCACGAGGGCCTGCAGGGCCGAGATCACCACCTGCGATCGAACGCGCATCACGTTGCGGGTCAGGTTCTGCGATTCCTCGAGGGCGCTGCGGCCGATGAAGTTGTCGAGGCGGCCTTCATAAGTCTTCAGCTCGCGCACGAGCGCGTCGCGGTCGCGCGTCCACTTGAGCGCACTCAAGGGCGTGATCGGGTTCATGACCGTTACGAGATCCTGGGGACCCATCATGGTGCCGATGAACTCGGCGAGCGCCTTGCGCAGCGGCAGCATCTCCTGCGGGAAGCGGTCCAGGTGGTAGTCGTCCATGAACACGGCGAAGACCCGAACGTCGTCGCGGCCGGCCTCGGCAATGGCGTGGTCCTGCGAGCGGATGGCCAGGGTTTCGCCGTTGCCGCGCGCTTGGCCGTCGATGCGCACGAGCGAGGCCTGTTCCACCTTCTGGGGAATGCCGTCTTCAGTGAGCTCGAAGTCCTCGGGCGTGAGATCAGCAATCGGCTCCTCGTCGGCGCCGGTCACCGACACATCGACGACCACCAGCTTGACTCCGGACCGGAACACGGGGGACTGTCCCTCTCCGGGGGGCAACTGGGCGGCAGGGGGTGTCGGGGTCGGCTGCGGCGAGGCCGGGGACGTTTGGCCGGCCCGCGCGAGCAGCGACGGGCCAGCCACCACCGCGAGCCCGCACGCCAGGCACACGATGATGGCGAGAGCGGCGAGGCGCGCGGGACGCTCGTGCACGGGGGTCACCATTCGGTGCGCTGCACAACCGGCATCTGCAAAGCTCGCTCGCGATCGAGATCGAGCGACCCGACGTGCAGCGCCAGCGGCGATTGCACCCACTTGTAGATCGACTGTGTGAAGAGCTTCGCGAACCGCTCGGCGCACGCGGCCAGACGCACGGGATCGTGGTCGGGACAGATGCTGACGAGCGCGCGCGCCATGTCGGCTGGCGACATCTTCTCGCTGGCATACAGATGCAGGCAGGCATCGAGAATGGGGAAGGGCATCAGCTCGTGCTCGGCCACCTGCGCATCGGCCAGCTCGGGGCCGGGCGCGGTGGCCAGACAGCTGGAGATGCCGGCGAAGCCGTAGCGGGTGTGCAACCGCCGCAGCAACGCCTCGACCACCGTCTTCGGTACGTTGGCGATGACCGAGAGCGAGCCCTCGAGATCGCCGCCGATGGTGGTGTAACCAACCGCCTTTTCGCTCATGTCGCCGGTTTGCAGGAAGAGCGCACCCGAGGTGTTGGCCCAGTTCCACATCCGCTGGCCCCGCAAGCGCGCCTGTACGTTCTGACGCGTCATCTCGCCTGGTGGTTGCCCCCCGAGCATCGTTCGGGCCGCCTCGACCTCGCGGTCGTAGGCGTCGTCGAGGGGCACGGTGTGCAGCGCGACGCCGAGCGCGAGCGCCAGCTCGTGGGCGGCCGTCCGCGTGGCGTCCTGCGAATGCCGGGTCGGCATGTAGAAGGTCGTGATGAGCGCGCCCGGGGCGGCTCCTTCGGGGCCAAGGATACGGGCCGCCGCCCGCCAGGCCACCAGCAGCGTCAGCATGGAGTCGCGGCCCCCCGAGAGCGCCAGCCCGAGCGAGCGGAACGCGCCCGTCTTCGTGTAGTAGCTGGCGACTCCCACCGCGAGCGCCTCGAACAGGTCGTCGAGGGCGCCGTCGCGCGCGTCGACCGGCGGCGGCGAGGGGGCAGGCAAAAAGAAGCTGCCACCGGCCGGCGGGGGATAGACCAGCCGGCTGGTGTCAGCCGTGGCCCCGGTGGACCGGATGGTGGACACGGCGCGGTCGCGGCGCACGAAGTGCTCGCAGTCGGCGCGCCAGGTGGAGTGCTCGAGACGCAGGCGGCGCGTGCGGTCCAGATCGACGACCGCGGTGGCAGTGCCCTCGACAAACCGCGTGGCCTCGTGGACCAGACGGCCGTTCTGGAAGATGAAGCCGCCGCCGTCGTAGACGAGGCCGTCTTGAGCGCCCACCGCGTTGGCATAGACCAGCACGGTCTGGTTGTCGGCGGCGCGCGTGGCCAGCATCTCGCGGCGCGTGTCCACGACGCCCATGCGGTACGGCGAGGCCGAGACGTTCACGATGACCTCGGCCCCCGAGAAGCACCGCCGCCGCATGGGACCGTCAGGCGCCCACGCGTCCTCGCACACTTCGACGCCCACCGTACCGAAGTCGAAGCCAAACACGTAGTCGCCGAGTGGCACCCCGCCCGCGTCGAGCGCCAGCCCTGGGCCGCCCCGCGAGAACGTGCGTCCTTCGTAGAACACGTTGTAGGTCGGAAGTTTTTCCTTGGGCACGAAGGCCAGCACGTGCCCCCGGTGCACGACGGCGGCGGCATTGAACAGCAAGGACTGCACCGGCACTGCGAGGCCGAGCACGAAGACCGTCGGCAGGTCCGCGGTGTCGGTCGCGAACGCCTCGAGACTGCGTCGCTGCGCGTCGAGAAAACCTCGCCACTGCACCAGGTCCTCAGGCGGGTAGCCACCGATCACCTGTTCCGGGAAGGCGCCGAGCGTGACCTCGGCCTCCGCCATGCCGCGCGCGGCCGCGACGAGGGCGGCCGTGTTGCTGCGTACGGCGCCCACCGTGGGGCTCAGGCTGGCCACCGCGAGCTTGACGAGTCGCATGTCTCAGCTTACCGCGCCCGGGATGCCCCACGACGCAGAGCCACGCGATTGTCGGGCGCTGCGGGAACCCGGAACCGCCTTGGAGGCGTCCAATTCAACGTGTTGGACTTTCTCAAGCCTTTTGGCGCAGGCCTCGGCACCTTCCTGGCGCTCGATCTGGTCTGGATTGGCCTTGTTGCCAACCAGTTCTACAAGCGGGAACTCGGCGCCATCGCCCGCATGGACGGCGACAACTTCGCGATTCGGCTCGGGCCGGCGCTCGTGCTCTACCCGCTCATCATTCTGGGCCTGCAGCTGTTCGCCCTGCCCCGGGCGACTGCGGGTGTGCTCTGGACCAGTGCCGCCTGGGGCGGGCTCTTTGGCGTCATCGGCTACGGCATCTACGACCTGACCAACTACGCGACGTTGACCAACTACACGCTCCGGCTGACGGCCGTCGACATGTGCTGGGGTTTCGTGCTCTCGGCCGCGACCGCGACGGTGATGGCCTGGGTGTCAGGCGTCCGCTAATTCGCGCGCCGCGTGCCGCCGAGCGCGCGTTCCCCCAGCCACCGCCAGGGCGAGGGCCGCGCGCCCTTGGTGAGCCCGAAGCGCTGAATGGCATGCCGCTCGATGTGCAGCGTGGCCTCGTGAATCGAGTCGGTCACGAGCATCAGGTCGAGGTCGTGGGGCGAGATGGTCTTGGCCTCGGCCATGGTGCGCAGCATCTCGACAAACGGCCGCCAGTAAGCCGTGCCAATCAGCACGACCGGAAACTGCTTGATCTTGCCCGTCTGGATGAGTGTGAGCGCCTCGGTCAACTCGTCGAGCGTGCCGAGCCCACCCGGCAGCGCGACGAAGGCATACGAATACTTGAAGAGCAGCACCTTGCGGACGAAGAAGTAACGGCAGGTCACGGAGCGGTCAAGGTAAGGATTCGGATCCTGTTCAAACGGCAGCTCGATGTTGCAGCCGACCGAGGGACCACCGGCATCACGCGCGCCCCGGTTGGCGGCTTCCATGACTCCTGGACCGCCGCCGGTCATCACGGTGAAGCCAAGCCGCGACACCGCGGCACCCATCTCGCGGGCCTGGCCGTAGGCGGGATGGTCTTCGCCCAGCCGGGCCGACCCGAAGATGGTGACGCACGGGCCCACGAAGTGGAGCGCGCGGAAACCGCGGATGAAGTCGCGGCCCGCGCGCAGGATGGTGCCGAGTTCCCTGACGCGGGAACGTGGTCCCTCGAGCAGCACGAGGTCGGAACCCGGGGCCGCCGCGGCGCCAGTCGAGGCAAGGTCGGGAGGCGTCATGGATGATCCGGATCCTATCGCGTCCGGCGCAACGCGGGGGCGTCATACAATGACGGCGATGGCACCGGCGACAGAAGCCCACGGCGTGGTGCTGTTCGATGGCACCTGCGCGTTTTGTGAGCGCTCGGTCCGCTTTATTGCGACTCGAGACCGGGTGGCCTACTTCAGGTTCGGTGCCGCGCAGAATGCCGCCGGGCAGGCGCTGCTGGCGACCTTCGGCGAGTCGCGTGAGTCGACCCGCAGCCTCATTCTCATCGAGGACGGGCGGATGTACCGGAAGTCCACCGCCGTGCTGCGCATCGCCCGGCGCCTGCCGCGCCCCTGGTCGCTGGCCGCCGTGTTCCTGGTCGTGCCGCGCCCGCTGCGCGACGCCGCGTACAGCGTCGTGGCGGCCGTGCGCCACCGCATCGCCGGGCGCTCCAACGCCTGCGAGATCCCCCCGCCAGAGATCCGCGCACGCCTCATTGGCTAGCGGCTAGGTTCTAGCGGCTAGCGACTAGTTTGGGCGCGCTGTCGAACCGTTTGCAGCCAAACTCCTCTTTCCGCCAGCGTGACGAGGCAGGCTAGCCGCCAGCCGCTAGACCCGAGCCGCTAGAACGAAAACAAGTGCGTGTACTTCACCACCACGCCGCGGCCGGCCGTGATGGCACCCTCGGTGAACTGCTGCTCGTTGTAGACGACGAAGAAGTCGCTGAGCGGGTGGTGGATCAGGTTGAAGCGCAGGTTGGCCGAGAACTGCTTGATGTCGCTGCGGTATTGCACCAGGGAGTCGAGAAACATGTTGGTGGTGAACGAGTAACCGGTGCGCCAGTTCACCAGGGTCGTCACAAACGACTTCTTCGGCAACTCGAGGTCAACGTCGGTCACCTGCAGCCCGACGTCGAAAAACAGCCGGTAGGTCGGGCGATAGAGCACACTCGACTGCACGATGCGTTGCCGGCCGCTCCAGAACTCGCCGTAGGTGATGCGGCTGGCAAACGACAGCGCCCTGCTGTGATCGCTTTCAATCACCCAGAGATGCTGGCGCCAATCGTACCGGCCGGCCGGGATGATCACCCCAGGCGTGATCGCAAATGGCTTGGTCGTCGCCTCCACGCGCGGCTCGAACGCGTACTCGACGCGTGAACCGCCGTTCCACGTGACCTGGAGCGCTGCGTGTGCGTTGCGGGTCACCAGGTCGCCCTGTGGGTTGTAGTACAGCCACGCGCGCGCGTGTGGCTGGAGTTCGCGGATGCCGAATCGTGCGAGCGACTTCGGCCGCACGAACGACGCCCAGTCAGCGAAGTGCCGCACCACGTTGGTGCGCCGCACGAAGCCCATGTCGTCGCGGAATCCCGCGCCCACGCCCATCAGGGAGTACTGCACGCGCTTCCGGCTGTCTTCCCAGCCGATGGAGGCCTTGCCGGTGCCCCGGTTGCCCGGGCCCAGCACCTCGCCCGTGGCCGACCGCGGCGCCGGGCTATCGGACATGGCGGCGAAGCCGTTGACGCTGAAGTACTTGAAGAACCGGAAGTTGGCATCGACGCCTGCCACCCGGTTGAAGTCATCACTGCGGCCGGCACTCTGGCGCGACAAGACGATCGCGCCGATGTCCGAGTTGCCGAGGATGTCGCGACGAGCGCGCACCACCGAGTAGTTCTGGCCCGGGCGGCCGCCGTCGGCCTCGCTCTGCATGCTGAGCGCGCCCAGCCCGAACGGGCCGGCCCGCCCGGTCACGCGCAGGCCGCCGTAGAGCGGCACCTGCTCGCCCGCGTCCGTCAGACCGATGCGCCTGGAAAAGAAGAGCAGCAGATCTTCCTCTGGCGGCCTGAAGCGCGTGGTCTGGCGTTGATTACGGGGAATGTCACCGAAGTAGAAGATGCCGGAATTCTCGAGGAAGAACTCGCGCTTCTCGGGAAAGAACAGGCTGAACTGCGTGAGGTTCACCTGCTGCTCGTCGGCTTCGGCCTGGGCAAAGTCGGGAGTGACGGTGGCATCGAGGGTGAGCGATGGGCCGAGGCCGGCCTTCACGTCGAGCCCGGCGCTGCGATCGAACGAGACATCGTTGCCGCCGAGTGGCCGCAGCGCTCCGCCGAGCACGAACGGCTTGAGTCGGATGTTGCGGCCCTGCGCCATGTCCGGGAGCCCGACGAGGTTGCCGGCCGATGAGGCCCGCACGATCGAGAAGGCGCGCGAGATGGGTGACCAATACGAGGTCTCGTTCTTGCGGCGGATGCGGCGGCCGAAGTTGATGCCCCAGGTGTGACCATCGCCTGGCTGGAAGCGCAGTGTCTTGAAGGGGATGCGGAACTCGGCCGTCCACCCGTTCGGTCCGGTCTTGGCGACGACCCACCACACCGCGTCCCAGTTGGGGTTCACGTCCCGGCCTTCGTTGGCGATCTGCGTGTCGGCGCGCGCGCCCTCGGCGTTGGTACTGAAGACAAAGCCATTGCGCCGATCAGAAAACGTGTCGAGCAGCACCTCGAACGTGTCCTGCTCGGCGCCCGCAAAATCCTTGCGGATGTCGTTGATGACGATGGCCGATGCGTCGGCGTCGTGGCACACCGCTGCGATGTAGAGGTAGTCGCCGTCAAACGCCACCCGCACCTCGGTGGCTTCGGTGGCGGGCTGCCCTTCGAGCGGGTCGGACTGCACGAAGCTTGTGGCCGGATCGGCCCCCTGCCATGCCGCATCGTCGAGCACGCCGTCGACGACAATCGGCACGGCGGCCCGCACGGCGGTGAGCGTGCGTCGGCCGTCTTGAGACGGCACGGCGAGCGTCTGGGCGCCGGCGGAGAGGACAGGTACGAGCACGGCGCACGCCCCCAAAGGCAGCAGCCAGCAACGACGACGCATCGGAGCACAGTGTATCCGGTTCCTGCCCGGCCCGTAGTCATGCGGGCGTCGTTGACAAGGAGCGCGTGGGTCGGGTTCACTTTGCAGACGCACATCGATGCGGAGGAACTAGCAGATGCGATTGATGATGAGACTCGGGTTCGTCGTGGCGATGCTCGTGGCCGTACCGGCGGCGGTCTGGGCACAGGCCACGGGACAGATCAACGGCATCGTCACTGACGCCTCGGGCGGGGTGCTCCCGGGCGTCACCGTCGAAGCGGTAAACGCTGCCACCGGCGCCACGCGCACGGCAGTCACGGGCGCCGATGGCCTCTACACCCTGCCGCTCCTGCAGCCGGGGGTCTACCGGGTGAAGGCGTCGCTGTCTGGATTCTCCGCCGCGCTTCAGGAGAACGTGCGGGTCACGGTCACCGAGACATCGCGGGTCGCGTTCCAGATGGAGATCGGCCAGATCAGCGACACCGTCACCGTGACGGCCCGAGCGAACCTGGTTGAGACCAACAACGCCACGCGCGGCATCGTGATCGACCAGCAGAAGGTGGTGGACCTGCCGCTCAACGGCCGGAATTTCACCCAGCTCGGCACTCTCATCCCCGGCGTCGTCGCGCCGCCGTCGGGTCTGGGTGGCCAGACCGGTGATGCCACGCCCGGCGGCTTCGGCAACGCGACCGGTGGCTTCAACGTCAACGGCATGCGCAACCAGTCGAACAATTTTCTCCTCGACGGCGCCACCAACAACGACACCTTCAATACGGGCTTCGTGCTGCGTCCGCCCCCCGACGCCATTCAGGAGTTCAAGATCCTGACCCACGCCTTTGGTGCCGAGTACGGTCGCAATGCCGGGTCGGTTGTGAACGTGGTCACCAAGTCGGGGACCAACACGCTGTCAGGGGCGGCGTGGGAGTTCAACCGTGACGACACGCTGCAGGCGCGCAACTTCTTCGCGCCCGGGAATCAGCCGAAGCCGGAACTCGAGCAGCACCAGTTCGGGGCGGCCCTGGGCGGGCCAATCGTGAAGAACCGCCTGTTCGGGTTCGGCTACTACGAGGGCTTCAGGAACGACGCCGGCATCACCAACAACGTGCTGGTGCTGTCCGAGGCGCAGCGCGCCGGCAACTTCGGCGCCACCGCGATTCGCGATCCGCTCACGGGCCAGCCCTTCCCGAACAACACGATTCCGACCAACCGGATCAGCCCGATCGCGTCGAAGTTGCTCAACGACTTCGTGCCGCTGCCAAACTCACCCGGCAATCGCTACATCATCTCGCCGACGGTCCACGACGTGCGCGATCAGTTCGGCGCCCGTGTCGACGTCCAGTTGTCGCAGAGCCAGTCACTGCTGGCGCGCTACATGCGCAGTGACACCGACCGCACCACGCCCAAGGTCATCGCGGCGGTCGACCAGCGGGCCCTGGCCACGCTGCAGGACACGATGGCCTCGCACAACTACGTCATCGCCTCGAATGTGATCAACCAGGCGCGGATCTCCGTCAACCGGATCAGCGCCAACCCGGCGGTCACGAGTGGTCTCAACCCGAAGGACTACGGCATCAACTTCGCCAATACGAACCCCCTGGCGGCGGGTCTGCCGTCGTTTGCGGTACAAGGCTTCTTCGGGGGTGGCACATCGGCCCTGGGCGATCCCCAACAGCCATTTGTGACCCGCGTGAATCACGTGTGGCAGGCTGCCGACGACCTGACCTGGATCAAAGGGCGGCACTCGTTGAAGTTCGGTCTGGACGTGCGACGCGAGGCGATGAACATCGCGTTCATCAACCGCCCGAACGGCGACCTCACCTTCAACGGGGGGCTCACGGGCAACGCCGCAGCCGACTTCCTGCTGGGCCTGCCGGCGCAGGCCCGCGCGACCACCAGGCAGGCCATTCAGGATGGCTACGGGTGGCTGTTTGCCGGCTACGTCCAGGACGACTTCCGGGTCACGCCGAACCTCACGGTGAATCTCGGCCTTCGTTATGAACTGCCGACGCCGTTCATCGACAAAAACGACGCCATTAGCGGCTTTCGCACCACCCAGCAGTCCACCGTGTATCCGAATGCACCGCGGGGTCTCGTCTACGCCGGCGATGCCGGGGTGCCACGCGGCATCGTGCCTACCGACAAGAACAACTTCGCGCCCCGACTGTCGCTCGCCTGGGATCCGTTTGGCGACGGCAAGACGAGCGTGCGGTCGGCCTTCGGCGTGTTCTACGACGCGCTGGCGGGCCAGGGCGACTTCTTCCAGAGCGGTGTGCTCTCGCCGCCATTCACCCCGCTCGTCGAACTGAACACCCCGACGCCGATCACGCTCGCCGATCCGCTGGCCGCCGTGGCCGGGCCGCCCAATCCGTTTCCGGCGGCGCTCACCATCATCGGGTGGGGCGACGAGTTCAAGTCGCCCTATGCGTACCACTACAACGTCGGCGTGCAGCGTCAGTTCGCCAGCACGCTCGGCGCGGAAGTCGCCTACGTCGGCTCGCGCGGCTTCAATCTGCCGATGTTCCTCGAGGTCAACCCGGGCGTCTACACGTCGGGCCAGACGACGCGCGGCGCGCGCGTGCTTCCGGCCTACGCGCTGGTGCGGCCGACCTTCTCGATAGCGCAGTCGTGGTTCGACTCCTTGCAGACGAGCGTGCGGCTGCTGCCGACGCGCGGCCTGAACATGCTCGCGTCGTACACCCTTGGCAAGACCACCGACCATGTGTCGGGCCTCAACATCGGCGGTGAGTCACGTCCCGTACTGCCGGTCACTCAGGGCGACGGCGCCAGCATCGAACGCGCGCTGGCCGCCGAGAAAGGCCCAGCGCTCTTCGACGCCCGCCACCGGTTCGTGCTGAGCTTCGGCTACGAGCTGCCGACCCTCGACGGGCGGCCGTCGGCCGTGCGCGCGCTCGCCGGCGGCTGGCAGTTGAACGGCATCTATCAGGCGCAGTCCGGCTTCCCGCTGTCGGTCAATCAGGGCGGCGTGCTCGACATCCGCTATCAGACGTCGCGGCCCGACGTGACGTGTGACCCGAACGACGGGCCGAAGACCACGGCGCAGTACTTCAACACCAGCTGTTTCACGGCCCTCACGCTGGCCCAGACCGGTGAGCGCTTCGGCAACGCCGGCCGCAACACCGTGCGGGGGCCGGGGTTCCAGAGCACCGACTTGTCGGTCTTCAAGAACTTCGATTTCCTGTCGCACCACCGCGTGCAGGTGCGCGTCGAAGGGTTCAACGTGTGGAACCAGGCGCGCTTCCGGAATCCGAGCGGCACGTTCGGCACGGCGCCGTTTGGCCAGATCACGATCGCCGAAGACGGCCGGGTGGTGCAGCTGGCGGTGAAGTACTCGTTCTAAGACAGGGACTAGGGACTAGGGACTAGGGACTAGGGCTTGCCAAGAGCTCCATTCTCCCAGTCTCACTGTCACGCTGAGACGCGTCACACTGGACGGAGAGGTTAGTGATGAGACGTCGTGTGCCTAGGAAGCCCCAGTCCCCAGTCCCTAGTCCCCAGTCCCATCTGCTTACTCGCCGCCAGGCGGTGCACGCGCTGTCGCTGGGCACCGCGATGGCGGCATCCCGGCGGATCTTCGGGCAGGCGCCGGCGGTGGCCATGGGCGCGTCGGCGCGTCC
>JANMDX010000327.1:0-4614 GCA_031376505.1 Acidobacteriota bacterium | reverse complement strand
GCGACCGCTCTTGAGGCCCAGCCAGCTCACCGTGCCCAGCATGAGCACGTTGACACCGACGCGGTGCTGCAGCGTGTCGAGCACGGCTTCCACGCCCTCATCCACGAAGCTGATGGGGCTGATCTGAATGCCGACAAACTTCTGCGCCGAATCAGGTGCGGTCATGCGGTGGCTCTCGCCTTCATCGTGAAGTCCGCAATGCGGTCCATCGCCTCGCGGATGAGGGGCAACGGCTGCAGGTAACTGATGCGGATGTAGTCGGTGCTCGTGTCGCCGAACATCGTGCCCGGAAACACCATCACGCCGGTCTCGCGCAGCAGCCGCTCGCAGAACGCGGGCGCGGGCAGACCCGATGAGGAGATATTCGTGTAGATGTAGAACGCGCCGGCCGGGTGCCCATAGGTGAAGCCCGCGGCGGTCAACGCCGGCATCAGCCATTCCCGACGTGCCCCGTACTCGGCCAGCATGGCCTGCACCGGTTCCTGCGGCCCAGTCAGTGCCGCGAGCGCCGCGTACTGGCTGATGGTGCAAGTGTTAATCGACAGCGTATGCCGAGGCTCGGTCACTTTCGCCACGAAATCGCCAGGCGCCGCCAGGTACCCGACGCGCCAGCCGGTCATCGCGTAGGTCTTCGAGAAGCCGTTGAGCGTCACGGTACGCTCGCGCATGCCGGGAAGGGTAGCGATGGACAGATGTTCGTTGGGCGCGTAGATCATGCGCGCATAGATCTCGTCGGCGACGATCAGGAGGTCGTGCGCCAGTGCCAGGTCCGCGATGGCGCGAATCACCGACGGTGGCGTCACGGCGCCCGTGGGATTGTTGGGTGAGGTCAGCACGAACATGCGCGTGCGCGGGGAGATGCGGCGCCCGATCTCTGCGACGTCGAGTGCGAAGTCGTCTTTCTCGTAGGTGGGCACCGGCACCGGCACGCCACCGCACAGCCGCACGGCCGTGTCGTAGGTGGTGAACCGCGGGCTCGTGATGAGCACCTCGTCGCCCGGCGCGCACAAGCCCAGCATCGTGAGCATGATGCCTTCCTGCGCGCCAGCGGTCACGACGATCTCGTCGGCGCTGTAGTCGAGCCCGTGCGCGGCCTTGAGATCGGCGGCAATCGCCGCGCGCAGCGGTGCCAGGCCGGTGGGCCCCGTGTAGTGATGGTGATTGGCGTCGATGGCCGCCTTGGCCGCCGCCACGATGTGCGCCGGCGTGTGGAAGTCCGGATCACCGCGGCCCAGGGCGATCACGTTGGTCATGCCCGCGGCCAGCGTCAGCATGCGCGTGCGGAACGCGCCGTCTTCCTCGACGATGCGCGGCGCGAGCCGCGAAGCGAGCAGGCTCATCCGTGCATCCTCTTGCCAGCCACGAAAGTCATGCGCACCCGCTCGAGCGCAAAGAGGTCCTGGTCGGGGTTGCCGTCGACCACGATGAGGTCGGCCGCCTTGCCCGCTTCAAGTGTGCCGACGACGGTGTCCATGCGCGACAGGCGTGCGGCGCGAATCGTGATGGCGGCCAGCGCATCCAGATTATCGGGGCACACACCGACCTTCACCATGAAGGCCAGCTCCGGGGCGATGACGTCGTGCTCCACGGCGGGGCTGCCGGCATCGGTGCCAAACACGATCGGCACGCCGGCCTTGGCGGCGCGCACGAGCCCTTCGTAGCGGGCGGGATTGGCGATGGCTTTCTGCCGCTCCTCCACTTTCCAGTCGGGGATGCCGAACTTCCTGGCCACCTCAGGCTGGCTCTGCTGCACGAGCGGCGCAAAGGTGGTCACGATGGGGATCTTCTTCTCGAGCAGCAGCGCCACCGTGGACTCGGACATCGACCCGCCGTGCTCGACGCAATCCACGCCGAAGCGGGCCACGCGCTCGATGCAGGCGTCGTAGGTGGCGTGGGCCGTGATGGGCAGGTTGTTCCGGTGCGCCTCGTCGATGACCGCGTGGAGTTCTTCGTCGGTGAACTCCAGCGTGTCGTGACAGGCCATGACCTTGATGAGGTCGGCGCCGCCGCGCACCTGCTCGCGCACCGCGCGCCGCATCTCGTCGGCGCCGCTGGCTTCGCGGCACACCCAATAGGTGTGCCCACCGGTCTGGATGATGGCCGCGCCGCAGACCTTCAGGCGCGGGCCCGGAAAGATGCCCTGCTCGACCGCCTGTTTCGAGAACAGGTTCAGGTCGTGAAAGCCGAGGTCGCGCACCATCGTGACGCCGGCGCGCAGGCTCTTCAGCATGTTGGCGGCGGCCTTGAATACCGACATCTCGCGCGGGTCGTCCATCGACTGGCGCGCCAGGTCGTGGATACCGTCCCAGTTCAGGTGCGCGTGACTGTTGATGAGGCCCGGCATGATCGTGCCGCCGGTGTCGATGCGCTGCCCATCGCCCACGACCATCGCCGCGCGCGGCCCCACGGCAACGATCTTTCCGGCGTTGATCTCGACGAATCCGTCTTCGATGAGGTCGCCCGCCATCGTCAGGACCCGGCCCGTCAACACCAGGTGCGGCGTGGGCAGGTCGAACATCGGCTTGGTGATCTTCTGATAGCGCCAGGCGGCGGGCTCGGGCATGAACGGTCTCCTCAGACGGGTATGACGCGATCGTCAATCGAAAAGGTGGATTGGAAACGGCTGGCGACCTCGACGGCGCCGTCGCCGACCGTGAGGGTCTCGATCGTGCGCCAACCGTCGCGGCCGGGGCGATAGACGCCCGGCTCGCACGAGAACACCATGCCGCTCGTGGCGGGCGTGGAATCGCCGGGCGCGAGCCACGGCGCTTCGTGACCTTCAACGCCCATGCCGTGGCCGATGCGGTGCCGAATCGTGCCGCCCTGACCGGCGGCGCGCAGGGGCGCCAGGGCGGCCGTGTTGACCTCGGCGCACGTGCATCCGCGCGCGAGTGCGTCGATGGTGGCGCGGTTGACCTCGTCCATTACCTGCATCACGCGTCGCTGCTCGGTGCCGATCGAGCCGCACACCAGTGTGACGCCGCTCTCGGCGTGATATCCGCCCAGGCTGCAGCCGATGCCGGCAATCACCGGCTCGCCGGGCTGGGGCCGACGCGCCAGGACCGCGCCGTGCGGCAGCGCCGCGCGTGGACCGGAATGCACCGACGCCGAGATGCCGACCTTCGTCCCCTGGAACGCCTGGCCGTGGGCAGCCATGAGCGCCGCGCGCGCGTGGCCGGTGCAATCGGCCATGAGGTCCAGTTCGGTGCCGCCCTGGCGGATGATGTCGGCGCCGGACGCGAGCAAGCGCTCGAGCACCCGGTCGGCAAACCGCGCCGCCTCGCGGATGAGCGCGAGTTCCTCCGGGTGCTTCACGGCACGCTCGGGGAGGACGCGATCACAAAGGTCGAGGCGCTCCACGCGGGCACGCGCGTCGTCGAGCAGCCGCGCTTCGAGCGCGTCCACGCCAAGCCGCCGGGCACCGGTTTCACCGAACATCCAGAGGACAGGCGGCACCTCGCCGGGGAACTCGTCGTAGGTCGTCACCGCCAGGCCGGGCACGTCGAGGGCGTTCTCCAGTTCCAGGTGCGGCACGAGCAGCCGGGCATCGCCCGATACCGGCACCCACAGTCCCATCGGGCGTTCGTTGACCGAGAAATGCCAGCCCGTGGCGTAGGTGACGTTCCCGGGCGCGAGAATCAGCAGGCCGTCGAGGCCCGCGGCCTCGGCCCTCGCCCGGAGCCGCTCGCGAACGTGCGCGCGAAACGCGGGCGGGAGCGGCGCCAGCGGAGTGGCTGGCACCGACCCAGTCACAGACGGGCCTCGCGCCACGGTCCCACGACCGCCAGTGCCTCTCGCACCCCGAGTTCTTGGCCGAGGGCGCGCAGATCGGCCAGCACCTCGTCGTCGAGCGGCACGCCCACCGCCAGCTTCGTCGCCACGCGGCGAGCCTCCTGCTCGCCCGGAATCAGCACTTCGGCAACGCCGGGTCGAAGCGCCCGCGACTTCACCATCTGCGCGAAGTCGTCCATGCGGCGCGTGAACTCGGCGAGCGGCATGAACCACGCGATGTCGATGGCGGTCAACGTGTGGCTCACGTCGAGCTTCCCCTGATTGGCGTAAGGCGTGAGGCCGTAGCCACCCCCGCCAATCACGCCCGTGAGCACGTCGGTCATGAACGCCAGGCCGTAGCCCTTGTAGGTGCCGATGCCCAGGAGCGCGCCCGTCATCGCCGCGGTCGGGTCGTCGGTCTCGAGCCCCTCAGGCGTGAGCGCCCAGTCGATCGGCATGGGGCGCCCTTCGCGCGCGTGCCACTGCATCATGCCTTTGCCAGCGGTCGTGAGGGCGATATCGAGCACCGCGGGAAACCCCAGACCCGTCGGCGCGGCGATGCCCCACGGGTTGGTGCCAACGGCGCCTTCGCGCGCGCCCCACGGCGCCATCTCGGGCCCGGCGTTGGTAAAGGCGATGCCGAGGCAGCCCGCGTCCGACGCCTGACACGCGTGCACCGCACTCGAGCCGAAATGTGTGGAGTTCCGCACGACCACCTGGCCGATGCCACAGACCTTCGCTTTTTTGATCGCGAGGGTCATCGCCTTGGCCGCGGCCACGGTACCGATACCGTTGTGCGCGTCGACGAGCGCCAGCGCCGGGCTCTCTTTCACGAGCTCCCAC
>JANMDX010000027.1:0-9977 GCA_031376505.1 Acidobacteriota bacterium | reverse complement strand
CCGAGCCCTCTCAACAATGGCCAGTCCGTGACGATCTACAACTTGAACCCCGCCAAGCTGGGCCTGGTCGACAACCTGGACGACAACTCGTCAGCCAATTCGCGCGTCTTCACCGGCTACGACCTGACCTTCCAGAGTCGCGTCAAGGGCGTCAACAAGTTTGGCGGCGTCACGCTCGGCAAGCCAGTGTCGAACACCTGCCAGGTGGAAGACCCGAACTTCCTGCGCTTCTGCGACCAGGGCGAAACGGCCCAGCCGTTCCAGACCCAGGTGAAGCTCTCGGGCAGCTACACGCTGCCGTGGGCGGTACAGATCAGCGGCTCATTCCAGAGCTATCCTGGCGATGCCCGTAACGCCACCGTGGACGGCACGATCATCGCGGAGGATCCGTCGTTGCGGGTGAACTGGAACGTCAATAACGCCACGTTCCGGGCGCTCACGGGCGTGGCCCTCACGCAGACGCAGGTGATCGTGCCGCTCAACGAGCCCGGCACCGACTTCCTCAGTCGGCACAATCAGCTGGACCTCCGCCTCAAGCGGACGTTCACCTTCGGCGGCTACTCGATCGAACCGCAGTTCGATGCCTACAACACCCTCAATTCCGGCGTGGTGCTTACCCAGAACCAGACGTTTGGCACGGCGCTTGGCCGGCCGGTCACGATTCTGCAGGGACGGCTGCTGCGCTTCGGGCTACAAGCGCGCTGGTAGCGTTTTCCCGACTGACCTGTCGAGGCGGCGGCCACGCGCCGCCGCCTCGCCATTCGAGACGCGCGGGTTCGGCTACGGCGTGCGCGCCGCCACGCGCCACGCCACGGCCGCAATCACCACGGCCGCACCCGTCAGCAACTGACGCATCGTTGACGGCCGCAGCGGGTCACTGGCGGTCTTCAGGGCCATTCGCCGCCGCGTCCAGCCCCCCTCCGCATACAAGCGGTCGTACTGACGCACGACGGCGTCGCGCGCCTCGACGGCGTCCGGGTCGTCGCCGCTACCAAGTGGCAACTGCCTCGGCAACACGGGGAGCCGACCGGCCGGGTCCACCGCCCAATTGACGAACATGATCCCCAGGCTCGTGCCGTCGGCCGGGGGCCACAAAACGACGACGGCCAGCGCGGCCACGAGCAGTGACCGCCATTGCCACGGCGCCGGAGCTTGCATGCGGACTGGTCCTCGACCGCGCCGACTACTCGGCGACGACCTTGTGCACTTGCGTGCCGATCCCGTCGATGGCGCACTGCGCGGTGTCGCCCGCGCGCATCCAGCGAGGCTCGGCCCGCTCGATGTTGGTGCCGGCCGGACTGCCGCCGGAGATGACGTCGCCCACCTTCAGCGTCAGGATGTTCGAGGCAAACGACAACAGCTCGTAGATGTTGTGGCTCATGCGGTTGGTGTTCGAGTCCTGCATGACCGTTCCGCTCAGCGTGAACACGTGCCGCGTGTTCATCGGATCCTTGACGAACTCTTTTGGCACGATGAAGGGCCCGAGTGGTCCAAACGTGTCGTGGTTCTTGCCGATGAGCCAGTCGGAGCCCCCCATCTTGCGATCGCCTCGGCCGCCGCGATCGGACACGTCGATCTGCACGGTGTAGCCGAAGATGTAGTCGGCCGCGCTGGCCACCGTCACGTACTTCGCGGGTTTGCCGATGACCACATCGAACTCGCACTCGAAGTCGATGTTCGTGCGTCCGCGCGGCATCACGATGTCGTCGAACGCGCCGGCAATGACGGCGGGCGACTTCTGGAACAGATACGGGTTGTCGCGCGTGTCGCCGGCCGGACGCTCCCAGATACCCGGGGCGCTCACGGCTTTCGACGCGGCCTCGGGCGCGGCGCCGGCGCGCTGCTGCTGCGCGGCAATGCCGGCCGTGTGCTCCACGTAGTTGCCGCCGGCGTTCAGTACCACCACTGGCTGTACCGGCGGCAGCACCTTGAGGGCGTCCAGCGCGTAGGCGTACGCGGGCGCCGTCTTGGCTGTCGACACATCCTTGGCGATCGCGGCAAGCCGGACCTTCCAGTCGGCATCGTAGCGGGCGATGAGCTGCTTCATGTCGGCCGGGGCCGCGACCTTCGGGGCCGAGGCGTTGGCCGCTTCGAAGGCCGCGTTGGCCGGCGCGATGTCGACAATCTGCGTGTCCTTCAGCACGAGGCCCACAAACGACGCGCCGCCCCGCGCGAAGGTGCCGAGCTTGAATGGCACGGCGGCACCGCCACCTTGCGCGCCCGAGCCGGCGTTACAGCCGGCACTGACCGAGGCCAGCGTCGCGAGAAAGGCCGCGGCGACCACTCCGAACCTTGATGTCATCATGCTCATATTCCTTATCTGGAGATGGCCTTGCGTGCCCAGGGATGGGGCGCATCTTAAGGCGTCGGCCCAGGAATTGCCAGGAGTCGTGTCCGTTGCCCTCCCCGGCGCGCCTTCGCGCGTTGCGGCAAGCGGCCCGCCTGCGGCACGGGTTTCAGTGTAGAATCCGCGGCCAGAGGTAGCCCAATGATGTTGCAGACGCGGGCGGGTTTCGGGATAGGTCCGGGCTTGGCGGCCGGCGCGATGGCCGCATCGCTCCTGTTGACGTCGGTGCCGCACGCGCATGGTCAGCCGGCTCCTGTTGCCAAATCAGCGGTGACCTTCGCCAAGGACGTGGCTCCGGTGCTCCAGAAGAACTGCGAGGGGTGCCATCGCTCCGGAGAAGTCGGGCCGATGTCGCTGCGCACCTACGAGGAAGTGCGTCCGTGGGCGCGCTCGATCAAGGCCAAGGTGGTTGCGGGAGAAATGCCGCCCTATCGCTACGACAAGATCGGCATTCAGGCTCTCAAAGACGACCTGCGCTTGAGTGAGCACGACATCCAGACCATCGTGCGCTGGGTCGACGGTGGCGCGCCGCTTGGGAACATCGCCGACATGCCTGCTCCGAGGCAGTTCACAGATAGCGACAAGTGGTCCTATGCCGAACGGTTCGGGCCGCCCGACGTGATTGTGCCGACCAAGCCGTACGATCTGCCGGCACAGGGCCAGGACCGTTGGTGGCGCCCGATCGTGCCGATCGCAGGCGTGTTCGAAGATCGGTGCATCAAGGCCATGGCCGTGAAGCCCTCGAAGAAGGGCCGCGCCGCCGCACATCACGCCAACAGCGACCTGATGGTGCCCGACGAAAAGAGCGGGCAGTACGTCACGCTGGAGCGCGTCTCTGAATACGCCTCGGGCAAGACGGGCGAGATTGTGCCGCCGGACGGGTGCCGCACGCTGCCGGTCAACGCGATGATCCGATGGGACGTCCACTACTGGCCGTATGGCGAAGCGGTGCAGGACGACGTTGTCGAACTGGCCTTCTGGCTCTATCCCAAAGATCACAAAGCGAAGTACAAGCAGGACCTGAAGCTGTACAGCCTGCTCATGAAGGGCGGCGAGCTCGAGGTGCCGCCGCACGGCACGGCCATGACCCAGGGGTTCCACACGTTCAAGACCCCCGTGCGCATCGACAGCTTCCAGCCCCACGGCCACGCGCGGCTGGTCGGGATGACCGCCGAGATCCTGTATCCCGATACGGGCAAGCTGGAGATGGTGAGTTCGGTCTCCAACTGGACCAACGCGTGGCACACGAGCCACGTCTACGAAGACGACGCGGCGCCTCTGTTGCCGGTTGGCGCGGTACTCGTGCTCACCGGCTACTACGACAACACCGCGAAGAACAAAGGGAACCCCGACCCTGATCAGTGGGTGGGATACGGCAGCCGCACGGCCGACGAGATGTCGCACGCGTGGATCACGGTGACGCATCTCGACGACGACGGCTATAGACAGATCCTGGCCGACCGTGAAGCCAAGGCGGCCGCCAAGACGACGACCAACAATCCGCAGGCGCAGAAGCAGTAGCTTTCTGCGCTTCTAGACGCGCAGCCGCGGTGTGAGCGGAAGGAGCCTCTCGAGCGTCGAGAGGCTCTTTCTCGTTTCGCGCCGCTCGATTTCGAGGAGACGTCACCGTGCTTGGACGATCGATCGTCGCATGTCTTGGGGCCGCCGCCGTCATCGGCTCTGCCCAGCTCTACGCGCAGCTTCCGCGACCACTCATACCCTTGCCCGGTGATGGCAACCGAGTGGCGCCCTTCTTCGACGGGTGGTATGAGAATCCCGACGGTACGATTACGTTTTCCTTCGGCTACTCCAACCTGAACAAGGACCGGGTCGTCGAGATCCCCCTTGGGCCCGACAACGCAATTACGCCAAAGGAGTTCGACGGCAGACAGCCGACGACCTTCCAAGTGCTCGGGCCCGACCCTGCGCTCGGGGGAGGTGGCGGTGGCCGCCCCCCTGCTGTGTCACCAGCCACGTCAGCCGCCCGGGCCCCAGGTGCGGGCGGAGGCACGGTGCCTAGCGAACGAGACCGTGAGCGCGGCGTCTTCACCGTCACGGTGCCGGCCGGCTTCAAAGGCGATGTCGTGTGGACGCTGCGCTACGCCGGTCAAACGCATTCCGTGCCGGCCCGGTCTCGGTCGACGTCGTACCAACTCAGTTGGCCAGCGGCCATGGGGTCGACGCCGCCGCTCCTGCGTTTTGCCGAGAAGGGCCAGGCGGGACGAGGGCCCACCGGCATTCAGGCGCCCGCGCTCCAGGCCAAGGCGGGCGTGCCAATCGAGCTGAAGATCTGGATCACCGACGACGCGGTGCACGACAAGGAGCCCATTAAGTTCGGGATTGAGCGGCCGGGCATGAACGTGACCTGGACCAAACACACCGGACCGGCTGGCGTGACCTTGGAGCCTGAGCGTGCGGGATTTCCGGCGTTGACCGGATCGGCGACGACGAAGGCGACCTTCGCGGAGCCTGGCGAGTACGTCGTTCGGGTCAAAGCCGACGCGTTTGGCTATTCCGATTCCTCCGCCGGCAACCAGTGCTGCTGGACCAACGGCTACCAGAAAGTCACGGTGACGAGGTAGACATGTCGTTGCGGTCGGCGGTCGTCGCTGCGCTTGTGGTCATCGTCGCTGCACCGGGCGCCGGGCGCGCGCAGGAGACGTCTGCCGGCGAGTCGCACGTTGCACGGTTCGAGCGAGACTACGCTGAGCTGAACGCCTTGCTCACGGGCGCGGAGCGCGCCCACGGCGTGCTCTACGGCGCGCTCGCCCGAGGGCGGGCCAAGGTGCCGGAGGCCGATACCTACCGGCGGATGATGCGCCGCATCGCAGCGGGCGCGCCGATCCTGGACCGCGATGCCGAGGCCGATGCCGGGTACGCCGCGCTCGGTGTGCGCGGCGCGGAGGTGGTCCGTCGCGCTCAGGCATTCCACCGCGAGGTACTGGCAATCCTGGCCACCGTTGAGAAGCCTGACAGGGTGAAGGCGCTCGACGAGGCCGTCGACCGCTACCTGGCGCGGCCCGACGTCACCCTCCCCGACGTGCCCAAGGACATGACCATCCTGTACGACCACCCGTACTCGTCAATCGTGATCGATCTGCCCGGTGCCCCAAAACGGAAGACGCCGAAGCTGAGGGGCGCCGTCTGGGCGTCGCACTGGTTGCAGTTGGCGGTTGAAGAGCCTTTCGACGTCTCGGCCGAGCCCGAGACGCGCCGCACGCAGGTCGCGCTCGTGATGGACCGCTTTCGCCGGAAGCTGGACTACGGCAAGCCGCCGAATACGTTTCCGTCGGAACTGCCGCTGGCGCCGTCGATCGCGCCGGAACTGGTCACGACTCACCTTCGAGCAGCCGCTATTCTCGACAACCTGAACATGATGCACGCCGTGCTCATGGACGTGTTCGAGCACCCGAAGGTGACCAACGTGCGGGCAGCTATCGACCAGGTGATTGCGCAGTTCACCGACCGCACCCAGCGCCTGGTCGAGGTGGACGATTGGATCCGCATGGCGCTCAGGCACAGCATCTTCGAACAGGGCGGCCCGGCCATCGGCGTGATGACCGTGTCGGATCGCAACGGCTCGGGTCACCTGCAGCATGTGAACGGCGGCCGCGGCATTCTGCCTGGAATGAAGTAGGCGCCACCACCTACCGACTATCGGCTTTTTGACCCGTCGGCCACGACCCGGTTCCGCAGCGTGCCCAGTCGCTCGATCGTGATTTCGATCTGGTCGCCGGCCTTGAGCGGTACAACCGGGGCGGGCACGCCGGTCTGGAAGATGTCGCCCGTCTCGAGTGTCATGCGGCGCGAGATGTAAGCGATGATCTGCGGAATCTTGAAGGTCATGAACTTCGTGTTCGAGTTCGGCATCGGTGACGGCAGTCCGTTGATTGTGGCCGAGATCGCCAGGTTTTGCGGATCCGGCACGTCCTCTTTCAGCGTCAGATACGGTCCGCACGGCGAGAACGTGTCGAGTCCTTTGTCGAACGTCGCCCCTTGGGTGGGATGTTCGCCCTGGGCCAGATCGCGTGACGAGACGTCGTTGCAGACCATGTAGCCGAATACGTAGCCGAAGGCTTGTGCCTCGGGCACGTTCTTGGCGCGCCGGTTGATGACCAGCGACAGTTCCGGCTCGTGCACTCCGCGTGTGACCAAGCCAGCCAGGTCAATGACGTCGTCGTGGCCGGCAAGCGACGCTACTGACTTGAAAAACGAACTCGGGAACTTGGGGTTGGCCAAATTGCCCTCGCGGGGGTAGTTGCCGGCAAATCCATACACCTTCGCCGGGTCGGTCACCGGCGAGAGGAATTTCACCGACGTGTGCGGGTGGAACACACGAAAGGCCCCACCCGGATCCTTGAGTGCGCCCTTGGCCTTTTGTGCTGTCAGCGTTTGGTAGACCTGCTTGATGGCGGCCGTCGCGCGTGGGCCGGCTCCGGCCAAGGTTCGCATGTCGGCCGGGATGTAGGGCAGGTTCTGCGCCTCGGGCGCGCGCGCCATCATGAGGTAGCGAATGCCGTTGTGCACGTCGAGCACGTCATTCTCGCCATTCCCAGTGGTGGCGCCCAGCCGCGGGTCGCCATTGGCATCGAAGGTGGCCAGCCTGAAGATAGCCGCCGGCGCTTGCGCCGCGCCCCGGGCGCCCGGCAACAGGATCAAGATCGACGCTGCGAGCACCACCAGATGAGCGGAACGTGGCGAGACCAAATGCATAACCCCTCCAGCGGCCAGACGCACGGTTCCGTCCTGGGCCGCGCGCATCATAGGAACGGGCCCCAAAGGGTGTCAACAACCTTTCCTGGGACTCCTTGGGTCAAAACCGCATCAGACGGGTGGCCTTGACCGCGACCGAGCGGTTCGCGACGTCGTAGCCCGGCCGCACAGTGTTGCGGCCGTCGCTAAAGACCACGAACAGATCGCTGCCCGGTTGGTATTCCCACCGGACTCGCAAGCTCGAGGCCATCGTGTGGGCGTCCACGTTGAATTGGACCAGGCTGCTCACGAATACTCGCGTGGTCGGCGTATAGCTGAATCGACTTGTCAGCAGGCGCGCCGAGAAGGTGCCGAACGGCAGGGCCACCCACGCTAGCGACAGGCTCGGCTCGATGGCAAACTGCGGCGCAGGAGCGATGCGGCCAGAGTAGGCCGCTTCGCGGCGGGTGCCGCCGTACAGGTCGCCGACCGACAGCGTGAGGCGTCCAGCCACGAGATGTTGATTGGCCAGCGATGCCGACACGCCAGCCGTCCGATTTCGGTAGCCGCCGACGGGCACCGTCACACCAGGCGCGATCCGAAACGACCGGGGCAGGAACTCATATTCGTGGCTGTACTGGACCGAGGCCTGATCGCCGCTGTGCAGCTCGACGCCGGCGCTGCTTTCGAATGCACGGTTCTGGACCGTCTCGCCGTCGGCGGCCGTGACGTAGTCGACCGTGGACTGCAGGTTGAGCCGGCGCACATAGCGACGACCCTTGAACCTTGGGCTGAATCTGACGGTTGCCAGGTCTCGCCTGAAGTCGTCGCGGCGCGAGTAGCCAACCTCTGGCGCAAAGTGCCGGCCGACCAACAGGTGCTCGGCTCCGACGCCATAGCGGTCGCCAGCGAAGTCGAACCGCGCGCGATAGCTCGTCGCATGATTCGGCGTTCCGGCCACGTCAGTACGCGCGTAGTAGCCGAGCAGGGTGGTATTGGGCGACACGCGAATGCTGGCATCGGCGCCAAATAGTGTGCTCGTACTGCCACCCAGTGGCCGGCGTGCCGTGGCAATCAGGCCGATGTTGCTGCGCCGCAGGATGTCGCGGCGCAGCCGGACGGCGGAGAAGTTCGTGGCGTCGACCCGGGCTGATTCCTTGGCCCCGGTCTGGACATCGAGGGCGGCGATGTCGAAGGGCCCCGCTTTGCCAGTCACGCGCGCGCCGGCGCGCACGGGAATCGTCTGACCGGCTGCCAGCCCGATCTGGCGGCTGAAGAACATGATGGGCACATCGTCGGTGTCGCCCGAACCGCGGCCTGCGAGGTTTCGACCGCCAAAGCCGAAGATGCCCTGTCCCTCGAGAAAGAAATCACGCTTCTCCGGGAACAAGACGTTGAACCGCGTAAGGTTCACCTGCTGTACGTCCTCCTCGATCTGCGCGAAGTCGGTGTTGACCGTCACGTCCGCGGTGAGGCTCCGCGAGAGGCCGTACTTCACGTCCAACCCTGCGTCCCTGGTGAACGCGTTGCGAAACGGCTTGTCGGCGGCCAGATCCGTGGTCGACGCCGCGACGGCGTACGGTTTCAGCTCGAGGTTACGCGAACGCCCGGGCGTCGTCACGCCGACGAGCGTGGCCGCTACTTGCATCTGGCCCAATCCAGACGGGCCGAACGATGCCGGCATTGGCACCACGCCGGCAAACTCGTTCTTCCACCGGATGACGCGTCGAAAGTTGATGCCCCACACCTGCGGTCCGCTCTCGCGGTAACGCAGCGACTTGAAAGGAATCGCCATCTCGGTCGACCACCCGCCCTCGAAGCGCGTGGACTTGACCCGCCAGATCGTGTTCCAACTCTCGATGTACTGTCCGTCGGCGATGGCCTGGTCGCGAAGCGCGCCCAGCGGGTTGGTCTGGAACAACACGCCGTTGCGCCGGTCGTAGAAGGTGTCGATCACCAACGTCACGCTGTCGCCGCCGTTGAAGATGTTGGTGCTGTCGCGCCGCAGTTCGTTGGCGACGATCCGTTCGGGATGGCTATCGAGGCACCGCGCCGCGAAATAGAGATGCTCGTCGTCGTAGAAGATCCAAGCTTGCGTGCGCTCGGTGGCCGGCGCGCCTTCTTTGGGGACCTGTTGGACGAAGTCCTCGATGGGCAGCGTAGATCGATAGACCGCTTCGTCGATCCGACCGTCGATGTCGAGCACCCCTTCGAGCCGCACGGCGCGCAGGGTGGTCCTGCCGCTGGCATCTCGCGCGGCGACGGCCGGGGGCACCGGCGCCGGCGGGCCGTCGAACGCGATCGGCACCGGGGCGGAGCCAGGCCTGTCGACGCTCTGGGCCAGAGACGGCGCCGCGACACCAGCGACCAGGATAGCGATGGCCAGACGCCGATGGACTGTTCTCATGCCTGTCTTGCGTGCCTGAGACGAGAAAAAACCCCGACTGCCAAAGCAGCCGGGGCCTCCATGATCGTCGACAGCCAGCCCTTACTGCCCGATGGTGATCTTCTCGACCGTCCAGGTGGAGCAGTCGCCCTTGTAGAGCACGGTCTCTGATTCGCAGTGCAGCTCGTGCACGAGGCAGCCGCTCTGCCCGTGCCCAAGGCCCGTCTGCGCCCAGCCCAGCATCTTGCCGTCGAGGCTCATCTTGTAGATCTTGCCGTTGCCGTCGCCGCTGAACAGGTACTGCGTCGGCCCGGGCGTCGTGCACACCGTCCACGGCGCGCCCATGCCTTCGATGATGCGCACCGGCTTCAGGTCGGGCGTGAACACCTGCACGCGCCGGTTGGCGCGATCGGCCACGTAGATGTTGCCGGCCGCGTCATTCGTGATGCCGTGGGGCGTGTTGAACTGGATCTGCGCGCAGCCGCCTTCGCAGATGGCTCCCCGCCACAAGCCGACTAACTATCACTACGCGAGGCCGGCTGTGCAGTAGCC